>NZ_JBSGIV010000025.1:0-89712 GCF_053605225.1 Micromonospora sp. NPDC003944 | reverse complement strand
CGGACCCCGCGTCGCGCCGCACCGGCGGGCAACTCCGGCAGGTGCAGGACGGGCGGGTCACGGCCTCTACCTGTACGCCGCCGCCGAGACCCTCGGCATCAGCCGCGACGAGCTGGTCCAGTTGCTGCTCGACGGCCGCCAGAAGTACAGCTCGATCTTCAACTACCCCACCCTGAGCTGGGCCGACGTGGGCGCCATCGGGTGGCTGGTGGACGGCGCGGCGATCGTCAACCAGGTGCCGCTCTGCCGCTGCTCCTACGGCCCGTACGCCCGCGCCATGATCAGGGTCTGCAAGGAGGAGTCGTTCCACCAGCGGCAGGGCTACGAGATCCTGCACACCCTGGGGCACGGCACCCCCGCGCAGCAGGCGATGGCCCAGGAGGCGGTGGACCGTTGGTGGTACCCGTCGCTTGCCATGTTCGGGCCCCCGGACGGCGACTCCACCCACTCCGCCCAGTCGATGGCCTGGAAGATCAAGCGCTTCTCCAATGACGACCTGCGTCAACGCTTCGTCGACATGTGCGTCCAGCAGGCCGAGATCCTCGGGCTCCGCATCCCCGACGCCGACCTGCGCTGGAACGACGAGCGGCAGGCGTACGACTACACCCAGCCGGACTACGACGAGCTGATGCGGGTCATCTCCGGCGACGGGCCGTGCAACCGGGAACGGATCGCCCACCGCCGGGCCGCACACGCCGACGGCGCATGGGTACGTGAGGCCGCCGTGGCGTACGCCGCGAAGCGGGCAGAGCAGCGGGAGAAGGTGGCGGCGTGAGCGAGCGCACCGAGCAAGCCGAGCAGCCCGGCACGAGTCGGTCGCCGTTATGGGAGGTCTTCGTGCGGGCCCGGCGCGGGCTGTCGCACACGCACGTCGGCAGCCTGCACGCGCCCGACGCCGAGCTTGCCCTGCGCAACGCCCGGGACCTCTACACCCGCCGTCAGGAGGGCGTGTCGATCTGGGTGGTGCCGGCCGGCGCGATCACCGCGTCCAGCCCGGACGAGAAGGACGCCTTCTTCGACCCGGCCGCCGACAAGGTCTACCGCCACCCCACCTTCTACGAGGTGCCGGACGGGGTGGCCCACCTGTGAACGGGCCCTTCGACTTCACCCTGGCGCTCGCCGACGACGCGTTGGTCGCGGCCCAGCGGCTGGCCGAGTGGACGACCCGCGCTCCGGAGATGGAAGAGGACATCGCTCTTGCGAACATCGCCCTCGACCAGCTCGGCGCGGCGCGCCTGCTGCTGTCGTACGCGGGCGAGATGGAGGGTGCCGGGCGCGACGAGGACGCGCTGGCGTACCTGCGCGACGACCGCGAGTTCCGCAACGCGCTCCTGGTCGAGCTGCCCAACGGCGACTTCGCGGTGACGATGGCGAAGCTGTTCTTCCTGGCGGCGTACCAACTGCCGCTGTACGCGGCGTTGGCCGGCGGCGCGGACGAGCGGTTGGCCGCGATCGGCGCGAAGGCGCGCAAGGAGTCGGCGTACCACCTGGACCACGGCGCGACGTGGGTGAAGCGGCTCGGTGACGGCACCGAGGAGTCGCACCGTCGGATGCAGGCAGCCGTCGACCACGTGTGGCCGTACATCCATGAGCTGTTCGCCGCGGACCCGGCGGCGCCGGTCGACCCGGCCACCCTGCGGCCGGCGTTCGACGAGGTGGTCGGCACGGTGTTGGCCGAGGCGACGCTGACCCGGCCGGAGAGCGCCTGGGCGCCGGCGGGTGGACGGGCCGGTGTGCACACCGAGCACCTGGCCTACCTGCTCGCCGAGATGCAGGTGCTGCACCGCGCCCACCCCGGAGCGAAGTGGTGAGTGACGCGAGGACGGCCGCCGCGAGCGTGGTGGACCCCGAGATCCGGGTCATCACCATCGACGAGCTGGGCATCCTGCGCGCGGTCGAGGAAGATCCGGCCAGCGGCCGGGTCACCGTCACCATCACCCCGACCTACACCGGTTGCCCGGCGATGGACGTGATCCGGGCCGACATCCGCCGGGCACTGAGCGCTGCCGGCCACCCGGACGCCGAGGTCCAGACCGTCTTCAGCCCACCGTGGAGCACCGACTGGATCTCCGAGGGTGGGCGGGCCAAACTCGCCGCCGCCGGAATCGCCCCGCCGACTCCCGCGCCCGCCGCCGGCGTCGTGTCGCTGACGCTCGCGGTCCGCTGCCCGCAGTGCGGCTCGCCGGAGACCGAGCAGGTCAGCCGCTTCGGCTCCACCGCGTGCAAGGCACTGTGGCGGTGCCGTTCCTGCTCCGAACCCTTCGACCACGTGAAGGCGCTGTGACTGTCACCATCACCCGCCCGGCTCGCCGCCGGCCGGTCTTCCACCCGTTGTCCGTCGCCGCCGTCGACCGGCTCACCGACGACTCCGTGGCGGTGACCTTCGCCGTGCCCGAGGAGTTGCGGGACACCTTCGCGTTCCGCGCCGGCCAGCACCTCACGGTCCGGCGAGTCACCGAGGACGGCGCGGACGTGCGCCGGTCGTACTCGATCTGCTCCACCCCCGACGACCTGGCCCGGCACGGCCGGCTGCGGATCGGGGTGCGGGAGGTTCCTGGCGGGGCGTTCTCGGCGTTCGCCTGCGGGGCGCTGCGCGGCGGCGACACGGTCGAGGTGCTGCCGCCGCTGGGCACCTTCACCACGGCGTTCGCGCCGGACCGGGTGCGGCACTACGGCGCGGTCGTCGCGGGCTCCGGCATCACCCCCGTGCTCGGGCTGGTCGCGACCGCCCTGGCCGTCGAGCCGGCCAGCACCTTCACGCTCGTGTACGGCAACCGCACGGCGAACACGGTGATGTTCGCCGAGGAGTTGGCCGACCTGAAGGACCGCTATCCGACCCGGCTGCATCTGGTGCACGTCCTCTCCCGGGAACAGGGCGAGTCGCCGCTGCTCTCCGGTCGGATCGACGCCGAGCGGCTCGGCCGGTTGCTGGGCACCATCGTGCCGGGCGACCTGATCGAGGAGTGGTTCCTCTGCGGCCCGTACGGCATGGTGGTCGACGTCCGGGACGTGCTGACCGCACGCGGGCTGCCCGAGTCGGCGGTGCACACCGAGCTGTTCCACGTCGATGCGCCGCCGGAGCCGGTGCGCCGACCCGTCGACCAGGCGGGCGCCGGGGCCGAGGTGACGATCGTGCTGGACGGCCGGTCGTCGAGCTTCACCATGGGTCGCGAGGAACGGGTGCTCGACGCCGCGCTGAAGGTGCGGGGCGAGCTGCCATACGCCTGCAAGGGTGGTGTCTGCTCGACCTGCAAGGCGAAGGTCGTCGACGGCGCGGTCACGATGGCCCGCAACTACGCGCTGGAGCCCGACGAGCTGGCGGCGGGCTACGTGCTGACCTGCCAGTCCAGCCCGACCACCGACAAGCTTACGGTCGACTACGACGCCTGATCACCCACGCTTCCTGCAGATCTTGGACAGTTTCCGTCCCGTGAGAACTGTGCTGTCCCGATACATGTGTCAAGGGGAAGTCCCGATAGATGTGTCATGGGTTGTTGATCAAGCTGGTCGGGTGAGGCTGATGTAGGTCCGGTCGGGGTTGGGGTGGAAGTGGCCGAGGGGTTGGCCGTCGTGGTGGTAGATGGTGATGCGGTTGTGGTCGCGGATGGCGGTGACGGTGGTGCCGGCGTGGGTGGTGCCGACGCTGGTGCGGTGTCCGGCGACGCGGATGGCGCCGGTGCTGGCCACGAGGCAGTGGTGCAGGGTGGCGTCGGTCTGTGTGGGAAGGCTGGCCGGTCCGCCGAGGCTGGGCGCGTCTGTCCATGCCTGGGCGGGGGTGGCGCGTCGTGGTAGGGCGCTGTGGCGTCGTTCGGTGTTGTAGTAGCGGCGGTAGGCGTTGAGGAGGTTCTGCAGTTCGGCGCGGGTGCCGGGGGCGGGTTGGGTGCTCAGCCATTTCTTGAGGGTTTGGTGGTGGCGTTCGACTTTGCCGCAGGTTTGCGGGTGGTAGGGGCTGGAGTTGATGGGCCGCACGTGGTGGTCCAGGAGGCACTGAACGAACGTGGAGATCGATCCGGGTCGGGTCAGCCGGCTGGTGAACGCGGTGCCGTTGTCGGATAACACGATCGCGGGGACGCCGTACTCGCCGAAGGCTTGCCTGAGTGCGGTGAGGGCGCCTTCGGCGGTCTCCGCGGTCGCGGCGTGACAGCCGACGAGGGTTCGGGTGCAGTCGTCCAGGACGTCGAAGACCGTGGTCAGGCTGCCGTCGGCGAGCCGGACGTTCGTGGCGTCGATCTGGTAGCAGTCCCGGGGCCGGGCGTAGGCGAAGCGCCGAAACGAGCTGCGCGGCCGTTTCGCCGGGTTCCGTTCGAGGAGGTCATGCCGGGCTAGGACCCGGTTGATCGTCGACCTGGAGGGCACCGACCATGCCGCAGCGGTAGCGGCGTGCAGCTCGATGAGGGCATCACGGATGAAGTCGGCCCCGTTGTCCAGACCGAGTTCGGCCCGCAGCTTGCAGATCCAGGCGTCCAGCTCCGGTGGCGTCACCCGCGGACTGCTATGCGGGCGCCGGGACCGCTCACGCCACTCACCCACGTCCCGGATCCGTGCCTGATGCCGGTACACGGTACGCACCGACACACCATGCTCACGCGCGAACTCGGCCACGTTGATCCGCACCCCCGCAGCCAACTGGGCATCGAGCAGGTTCATGACAAGCCGCCGAGAAGCCATGCCAGGCACCATGGACCAGCACAACCAAGATCCCTACCAACTGACACATGTATCGGGACTTCACCACTGACAGATGTCATGGGACTGAATAGTCCCGTGAGAACGGAAACTGTCCAAGATCTCGGCCGGATGGGGGCGTGCGTCGTACCGGGGTGCTCGTCACCGGCGGCGGAGGTGCGCGGCGGTCGCCGAACGGGCGACGTAGGCTCGGGGTGTGACGGTGAGCCGGGAGATCGACGACATCCTGCAGCGCGGCGCGGACGGTGGGCGGATCACGCCCGAGGAGGCGTTGCTGCTCTACACCGAGGCGCCCTTCCACGCGCTTGGCGAGGCGGCGGACGCGGTGCGTCGGCGGCGCTACCCGGACAACGTTGTTACCTACCTGATCGATCGCAATGTCAACTACACGAACGTCTGCGTGACGGCGTGCAAGTTCTGCGCGTTCTACCGGGCACCGAAGCACACGGAAGGGTGGACCCACCCGACCGAGGAGATCCTGCGCCGGTGCGGTGAGGCGGTCGAGCTGGGCGCCACGCAGGTGATGCTCCAGGGCGGGCACCACCCGGACTACGGCGTGGAGTACTACGAGGAGCTGTTCTCCTCGGTCAAGCAGGCGTACCCGCAGCTGGTCATCCACTCGATCGGCCCCAGCGAGATCCTGCACATGGCGAAGGTCTCCGGGGTGAGCCTGGACGAGGCCATCGCCCGGATCAAGACCGCCGGCCTGGACTCGATCGCCGGTGCCGGCGCGGAGATGCTGCCCGAGCGCCCCCGTAAGGCCATCGCGCCGCTCAAGGAGTCGGGTGAGCGCTGGCTGGAGGTCATGGAGCTGGCTCACCGGCAGGGCATCGAGTCGACCGCCACCATGATGATGGGCACCGGCGAGACGCACGCCGAGCGCATCGAGCACCTGCGCATGATCCGGGACGTGCAGGACCGCACCCGCGGTTTCCGGTCCTTCATCCCGTGGACGTACCAGCCGGAGAACAACCACCTGAAGGGCCGCACCCAGGCGACCACGCTCGAGTACCTGCGGCTCGTCGCAGTGGCCCGGCTCTTCTTCGAGACGGTGCCGCACCTGCAGGCGTCCTGGTTGACCACCGGCAAGGACGTCGGCCAGCTCTCCCTGCACATGGGCGTGGACGACCTCGGCTCGATCATGCTGGAGGAGAACGTCATCTCCTCCGCCGGCGCCCGGCACCGTTCCAACCTGCACGAGCTGATCGGCATGATCCGGTCGGCGGACCGGATCCCCGCACAGCGCGACACCCTCTACAACCGGCTCGCCGTGCACCACACGCCGGCCGACGACCCGACCGACGAGCGGGTGGTCTCGCACTTCAGCTCGATCGCGCTGCCCGGCGGCGGTGCGGGCCGGTCCCTTCCCCTGGTGGACGTCAGCTGACCCGCGCGGCCCCACCGTTCGGCTGAGCGGCACTCATGCTCCTGCCGGGTAACCCCGGCGGGACGGGTGGTCCACGTCGCCGCAGCGTACGGCTCTGCCGCCCGGGGGTGGTGGAGATGATCGTCGGCCGCTAGCGTCCCGGCTCATATCCGTCACCACCGTCGCCAGACGGGGCTGTCCTCCATCGGCCCGCTGCGGGTCGTTCATATAACGCACGGCGGCACGGGCGGGATGGGCGACCATCCCGCCCGTACCGTCTGCCCAGCTCGGGCCGGACGGACGAAAACGTGCCCGCCTGCTGGCGTGGCAGATCGGCCTCCGATAGCGTCCGCTCGTTCCGCAACCATTCTCTTTCTTCCCTACCCCCGGGGGACTGATGACAGCGTTCCACCGCTCGACGCTGGTACGCGCCAGTGTCGTGGCGCTGCTCGCGGCCGGCGGCATCGCCGCCGTTGCCGCCCCAGCGCTTGCGGCCGAGCAGGCCGACCTGGCTCTGGTACCGCTCAGTTACAACCTGGCCAAGGGCGTCACGGAGGCCAAGAGCAAGCCGTTCAAGTTCACTGTCGACAACACCCGGAGCGAGGAAGACGCCAAGGGTGTCAGTTACACGGTGGACACCAGCAGGCTGAAGACGAACAAGGTGCGGGTCGTGGTGCCCGACGGCTGCCGGGTGAACGGCGAGAAGTTCACCTGCCGCCTCGGCGACCTGGCCGCCGGCACCAGCGAGGACTTCGGCATCCCGATCTTCTCCACCGGCGGTAAGGGCGCTGCCGGCACCCTGGTGGTCACCATCCGCTCGGCCACCGAGGACCCGAACAAGGCAGACAACAAGGTCGAGCACGACATCACCGTCACCGAGCCCGGGTACGACCTGACCAGCTGGGTGCAGGACGTCAACGCGAACGTCGTGGTGAACGGCGTGAACGGCGACGACCCCGACCTCCGGCCGGTGCGGCCGGGCGAGACGGTGCCTGTCGACTGGGCGGTCTACAACGACGGCAGCCGCAAGGCCACCGGCCTCGCCTACGTGCTCACCCTCCCGGCGGGCGTCACCTTCGACACCCTGCCGGACACCTGCACCGAGCAGACCTTCGGCGTCGCCCAGGCGCTCTGTCAGGACGACGGGGCGGTGATCCGGCCGGGTGACTACTACACGGCGGACATCAAGGTGACCGTCGGCAAGGACGTCACCGAGCCGGTGCTGCGGGTCGGCGAGCTGGTGGCGCACGGCCTGGACGCGGCAACCGGCACGCCCGAGGAGAAGCCGCAACGGGCCAGCGCCGCTCAGCGCAAGGCCTTCACCGAGGTCGACGAGGGTGACAACCAGGCGATCTTCGACGTCTTCGTCGACCTGGCCGTGGACCCGACGCCCACGCCGACGGTCACCCCGACCGGGTCGCCGACCCCGACGCCGACGGTCACCCCGACCGAGACGCCGACTCCGACGCCGACGGTCACCCCGACCGAGACGCCCACTCCGACGGAGACGCCGACTCCGACGCCGACGGTCACCCCGACGGAGACGCCGACCCCGACGGAGACGCCGACGCCGACCGAGACGCCGACGCCGACGGAGACGCCGACCCCGACGGAGACGCCGACTCCGACGCCGACGGTCACCCCGACGGAGACGCCGACCCCGACCCCGACCCCGACGCCGACCGAGACGCCGACGCCGACCGAGACGCCGACCCCGACCGAGACGCCCACTCCGACGCCGACGGTCACCCCGACCGAGACGCCGACGCCGACGCCGACGGAAACCCCGACGGGCACGCCCACGCCGACCGCGACGGCCACCCCGACGGCGAGCCCGAGCGGTACGACGACGCCCGGCGCGACCGTGTCGCCGGGTGCCGGTGGCGGCTCCGACGGTGGTGGCTCAGGCGGTGGTGGCCTGCCGGTGACAGGTGTGCAGGTGGGACTGATCGGCGGGATCGGCGTGATCATCCTGCTCGTCGGTGGGGCGCTGCTGGTGCTCACCCGCCGCCGCAAGGTGGTCATGGTCTCGCCGGCCGACGAGAAGTCGACCGACTGACCGAGGGCCACGGACGCGGGCACGAGGTGCGGGCGGGGTGGGCGACCACCCCGCCCGCTGTCGTACGGGGTGTGCGCCGCCCCACCCAGCGAGCGCCGGTTGGCGGTCGGCTGGCAGAGTGAAGGGGTGAGCCGTACCCCGCAGGGCCAGCGCGCCAGTCTGGACAAGCAGCCGCACGAGGTCGCCGCGATGTTCGATGGCGTGGCAGAGCGTTACGACCTGACCAACACGGTGATCTCGCTGGGCCAGGACCGCTCCTGGCGACGAGCCACCCGGGCGGCGCTCGGCCTGCGGCCGGGCGAGCGGGTGCTGGACGTGGGCGCCGGCACCGGCGTCTCGACGCGCGAGCTGGCCCAGTCCGGGGCGTACGCGGTCGGCGTCGACCTGTCGCTGGGCATGCTGTACACCGGCAAGCGCGCCCGCCCCGAGGTGCCGTTGCTGGCCGGTGACGCGCTGCGGCTGCCGTTCGCCGACGCGACCTTCGACGCGGTGACCATCTCGCTCGCGTTGCGCAACGTCAACGACACCGACGCGGCCCTCCGGGAGTTGGCCCGGGTGACCCGGCCGGGTGGCCGGCTTGTGGTGTGCGAGTTCAGCACCCCGGTCAACCCGCTCTTCCGGACGGTCTACCTGTCGTACCTGATGCGGTCGTTGCCGGTGGTCGCCCGAGCGGTGTCGAGCAACCCCGAGGCGTACGTCTATCTCGCCGAGTCGGTCCGGGCGTGGCCGGACCAGGCCGCGCTGGCCGGGCGGGTCGCCGCGGCCGGCTGGGGACGGGTGGGGTGGCGCAACCTGACAGGTGGTGTGGTGGCCCTGCACCGGGGGATCCGCGAGTAGCGGACCGCACCCCCCACACGGACATTATTCAGGTTTCGTGAATATCGGTCTTTAGTCCACTTTGCCCCGTACCCTCGGTGGTATGACCGGAGCAGACCCGACGGACCCGGTGGCCGCCACCGACAACGACGCGGCCGAACTCATCGCCCAGTTGCGGGCGTTGGCCGGGGCTGATCCGGTGGAGGTCCGGCAGGTGGTGGCCGAGGTGCTGGCGGCACTGGACCGGGCCGCGGGCGGGGCGCTGCGCGAACATCTGCCGGAGACCATTCGGGTCGACGCGGGCCTGGACGCTCCCAGTCCGGCCTGACACCTGACCGCTGTGGACGGTCATCGGCTGTCACATCGGCGAGTTAGGTACCCCTGATCCTGCGCTGGTATGACGCCGGTCATACACTCGTCCCGTCTGGCTTGTGAAGCATTTCACGAGCGTGCGGGAGGAGGCGCGAATGACCGCGGTGGAACACGACGCCGACGTCATCGTCGTGGGCGCCGGTCCCGGTGGGTCAGCGACTGCGTACCACCTGGCCCGGCACGGCGTACGGGTGCTGTTGTTGGAGAAGACCGAGTTCCCCCGAGAGAAGGTCTGCGGCGACGGGTTGACCCCGCGCGCGGTGCGGCAACTCATCCGGATGGGTGTGGACACCTCGCCCGAGGCGGGCTGGCTGCACAACCGTGGCCTGCGGGTCATCGGCGGCGGGGTGCGCCTCGAACTGGACTGGCCAGAGCTGGCCAGCTTCCCCAACTACGGTCTGGTGCGTACGCGACTGGACTTCGACGACCTGCTCGCCCAGCGGGCGGTGGCCGCCGGCGCGAAGCTGCGGACCAGCGTTAACGTGCTGGGCCCAGTGCTCGACGGCGACGGCCGGGTGACCGGTGTCGAGGCGGAGGTCGGGCCGGGCAAGGAGCCCACCACCTTCCACGCCCCGCTCGTCGTCGCGGCGGACGGCGTCTCCGGCCGGTTCCCGCTCGCTCTCGGGCTGGCCAAGCGGGAGGACCGGCCGATCGGCGTCGCCGTCCGCCGCTACTACCGCTCGCCGGCCAAGCACGAGGACAACTACTTGGAGTCCTGGCTGGAGCTGCGCAGCAAGGACAGCGGCGACAACCTGCTGCCCGGGTACGGCTGGATCTTCGGCCTCGGTGACGGGCGGGTCAACGTCGGTCTCGGCGTGCTCAACTCGTCGTCGGCGTTCGGCAAGACCAACTACCGTCGGCTGCTCACCGACTGGCTCGCCAACACGCCGGTTGACTGGGGGATGACCGACGAGGCCAACGCGGACGGCCCGATCCTCGGCGCCGCGCTGCCGATGGGCTTCAACCGGGTGCCGCACTACACGCGGGGCGTGCTGCTTGTCGGCGACTCGGGCGGCATGGTCAACCCCTTCAACGGCGAGGGCATCGCGTACGCGATGGAGTCCGGCGAGCTGGCCGCGGAGGTCGTGGTCCAGGCCCTCGCCCGACCGGCCGGGCCGGAACGCGAGCGCGCCCTGATGGCGTACCCGAACGAGCTGAAGGCCCGGCTCGGCGGTTACTACCGGCTGGGCGGCATTTTCGTGAAACTGATCGGCCGCCCCGAGATCATGCGGATCGCCACCAAACACGGCATGCCGCACCCGACGCTGATGCGTTTCGTGCTCAAGCTGTTGGCCAACCTGACCGACCCGCGTGGCGGGGACGCGATGGACCGGGTCATCAACGCGATGACGAAGGCTGCCCCAGCCGTCTGAGTAGGACGGCATCGGTGCTGGTCAAGGCCCCGACGCCGACAAAGATCGACCCCCGCCGACTGCCACTGCGAGGGACGTGAATAGTGTGATTTTCGTCAAGCACCGAGGGCAGGGAAGGACGAGCAGGAGAAAACGATGTCGCTCTCGCCTTACGCACCGATCATCGGGCTGTTCGCCCTCGCCGCGGCGTTCTCGCTGTTTTCCGTCGGCGCCGCCCGCTTCGCCGGTCCCCGTCGCTACAACAAGGCCAAACTCGAGGCTTACGAGTGCGGCATCGAGCCCAGCCCGCAGCCGGTCGGCGGCGGGCGGTTCCCGATCAAGTTCTACCTGACGGCGATGCTCTTCATCGTCTTCGACATCGAGATCATCTTCCTCTACCCCTGGGCGGTCTCGTTCGACGCTCTGCCGATCTTCGGCTTCGTGGAGATGGTCCTGTTCATCGTCGCGGTCTTCGTTGCGTACGCCTACGTGTGGCGGCGCGGCGGCCTGGACTGGGACTGAGGAAGGAACGTCAGATGGGCATCGAGGAGAAGCTTCCCGCCGGCGTCCTGCTCACCTCGGTGGAGAAGCTGGTCAACTGGTCTCGGAAGTCGTCCGTGTGGGGCGCCACCTTCGGCCTGGCCTGCTGTGCCATCGAGATGATGGCCGCCGGTGGTCCGCACTACGACATGGGCCGCTGGGGCATGGAGGTCTTCCGGGCGTCGCCCCGGCAGGCCGACCTGATGATCGTGGCCGGCCGGGTGAGTCAGAAGATGGCCCCGGTGCTGCGCCAGATCTACGACCAGATGGCCGAACCGCGCTGGGTGCTCTCGATGGGCGTCTGCGCCAGCAGCGGTGGCATGTTCAACAACTACGCGATCGTGCAGGGCGTCGACCACGTGGTGCCTGTCGACATGTACCTGCCCGGCTGCCCGCCGCGGCCGGAGATGCTCATCGACGCGATCCTCAAGCTCCGCGAGAAGATCATGTACGAGCCGCTGGGCCCGAACGGTCGCAAGATGCTCGCGGCCCGCCAGGAGCGTGGCGACGTTCCGGTCGTGCCCTACGGCTCGATGCCCTCCTCGTACCGCAGTGACAAGGCCCGGCGGGCCGAGTGGACCCGGGCGGTCCGCGAGGGCCGCGAGGAGCAGCTGCGCATCGAGAACTGGATGAACGCTCAGAACCACCTCCACCCGCAGGTAGGCCCGAAATGACGTCACCCACGGACAAGCCACACGACGGCGGGGTGCCGGTGCCGGTCACGCCGGTCGGCGCCAGCAGCACCGCCCCGGCCGAGTACCCGCCGGCCAGCCCGGCCGGTCGCGGCATGTTCGGCAACCAGGGCACCGGCGACGTGTCCGGTTACGGCGGCCTGGTCCGCCAGCGCCAGCCCATCGAGGAGGCGGCCCGGCCGTACGGGGGCTACTTCGACGAGGTCCGCGACGCGTTGGAGGAGGCGTACCCGGCCTTCAACGACGCGATCGAGAAGGTCGTGGTCGACCGGGGTGAGCTGACCCTGCACGTACGCCCGGAGCGGATCGCCGAGGTCTGCCAGGTGATGCGGGACGACCTGGCGCTGCGGTTCGAGCTGTGCTCCTCGGTGTCCGGTGCGGACTACCTGGGCGCCGACGAACGCCGGCTGCACGTGGTCTACCTGCTCACCTCGATGACCTACCGCCGGCGGGTCCGGTTGGAGGCCGCGGTCTCCGTCGAGTCCCCGAACCTGCCAAGCGTGACCGCCGTCTACCCGACCGCGGACTGGCAGGAGCGCGAGGCGTACGACATGTTCGGCATCGTCTTCGACGGTCACCCCAGTCTGACCCGGATCCTCATGCCGGACGACTGGGAGGGTCACCCGCAGCGCAAGGACTACCCGCTCGGCGGCGTCCCCGTCGAGTACAAGGGCGCGGAGATCCAGCCGCCGAACGAGCGGAGGTCGTACCAGTGACGACGTCGAACTACGCCAGCGAGCGCGAGACCGACGAGGGGCGGGTCTTCACCGTCACCGGCGGGGACTGGGACACGATCGTCGCGGGCACCGACCCGATCAACGACGAGCGGATCGTGGTCAACATGGGCCCGCAGCACCCGTCAACGCACGGGGTGTTGCGGCTGATCCTGGAGCTGGAGGGCGAGACGGTCCGCGAGGCCCGCTCGGTCGTCGGCTACCTGCACACCGGCATCGAGAAGAACCTCGAATACCGCAACTGGGTCCAGGGCTCGACGTTCGTGACCCGGATGGACTACCTCGCCCCGATCTTCAACGAGACGGCGTACGCCCTCGCGGTCGAGAAGCTGCTCGGCGTCACCGACGACATCACCGAGCGGGCCACCACGATCCGCGTGCTGATGATGGAGCTCAACCGGATCTCGTCGCACCTGGTCTGGTTGGCCACCACCGGCATGGAGCTGGGCGCCATCTCGATCATGCTGTACGGCTTCCGCGAGCGGGAGTACATCCTCGACATCTTCGAGACCATCACCGGCCTGCGGATGAACCACGCGTACGTGCGGCCGGGCGGGGTGGCGCAGGACGTGCCGGACGACGCGGTCCGCAAGATCCGCGAGTTCCTCAAGATGATGCCGAAGAAGCTCAAGGAGTACGAGGACCTCCTCTCCGGCCAGCCGATCTGGACCGAGCGGACCAAGGGCGTCGCGGTGCTTGACGTCACCGGCTGCGTGGCTCTCGGCATCACCGGCCCGGTGCTGCGCTCCGCCGGCCTCGCCTGGGACCTGCGCAAGACCATGCCGTACTGCGGCTACGAGACGTACGAGTTCGACGTGCCGACCCACCCGGACGGCGACGTGTGGGGCCGCTACCAGGTTCGGCTCGCCGAGATCCGGGAGTCGCTGAAGCTCGTCGAGCAGGCCCTGGACCGGCTTCGTCCGGGCCCGGTGATGGTCGCCGACCGCAAGATCGCCTGGCCGGCGCAGCTGGCCATCGGTGTGGACGGCATGGGCAACTCGCTCGAGCACGTCGCAAAGATCATGGGTCAGTCGATGGAGTCGCTGATCCACCACTTCAAGCTGGTGACCGAGGGCTTCCGGGTCCCGCCCGGCCAGGTGTACGTCGCCATCGAGGCGCCCCGTGGCGAGCTGGGCGTCCACGCCGTCTCCGACGGTGGCACCCGGCCCTACCGGGTGCACTACCGGGAGCCGAGCTTCGTCAACCTCCAGGCCCTCCCGGCGATGGCCGAGGGCGGCCTGATCGCCGACGTGATCGCCGGCGGCGCCTCGTTGGACCCGGTGATGGGTGGGTGTGACCGATGACTTTCACTGACACGACTCGGGAGCGGGCGCGCGAGATCATCGCCCGTTACCCGGCGGACCGGTCCCGCTCGGCACTGCTGCCGCTGCTGCACCTGGTGCAGGCCGAGGAGGGGTACGTCTCCCCGGCCGGGGTCGCGTTCTGCGCCGAGGTGCTGGGGTTGAACAAGGCCCAGGTCGGCGCGGTGGCCACCTTCTACACGATGTACAAGCGCAAGCCGACCGGCGACTTCCTGGTCAGCGTCTGCACCAACACGATGTGCAACGTGCTCGGTGGCCAGGAGGTCTACGACACCCTCGCCGAGCACCTGGGCGTCGGCCACGACGAGACGACCGCCGACGGCACGATCACGCTTGAGCACGCCGAGTGCCTGGCGGCGTGCGACTACGGCCCGGTGATGACCGTCAACTACGACTTCTTCGACGGCGTGGACGCCTCCACCGCGGTCGGGGTGGTCGACGAGCTGCGCGCCGGCGGTCGGCCGATGCCGACCCGGGGCGCCCGGCTCTGCACGCTCAAGGAGATGGCGGTGCAGCTCGCCGGTTTCGCCGACGAGCGCGCGGAGGCGGTCGCCGACGGCGGGCCGGGCGAGCCGACCCTGCGCGGGCTGCGGCTGGCCCAGCAGCACGGCGTCTCGGTGCCGGGCTTCGACCCGAACACCCCGATCCGCAGCAAGGCCGAGGCCGACAAGGCCGCCGCCGAGGCGAAGGCGAAGGCGGAGGCCGCCAAGCCGGCACCCGTCGAAGCCAGCGCGGCACCGGTCAAGGGTGGCGACGGGGCGTCCGCCCCCACCACCGGGAGCCCGACGGACACCACGGCGCCCGCGTCCCCTGACGCGCAGAAGGCCGAGGCCGCCGGCGTGGCGGCCAACCCGCCGGCCGGCGACGGCAAGCCCGCCGGCGACGAGGCCGGGGCGCAGGAGCGAAACCTCACCGAAGCGAAGGCAGGGACGGACGCCGACGGCACGACCTCCTCCGACGCGAACGAAACGGGGGCCCAGAAGTGACAACTCCCCGCCCGGAGACGCTGGCCAAGCTGACGCCGGTGCTGACCAAGCGCTGGCTTTCGCCGGACGCCTGGCAGATCGGCACGTACGAGCAGCTGGACGGCTACGCCGCGCTGCGCAAGGCGCTCAAGGCCCACCCGGACGACCTGATCCAGCTGATCAAGGACTCCGGGCTGCGGGGCCGAGGCGGCGCCGGCTTCCCGACCGGCCTCAAGTGGGGCTTCATCCCGCAGGGCGACGGTAAGCCGCACTACCTGGTGGTCAACGCCGACGAGGGCGAGCCGGGCACCTGCAAGGACCTGCCGCTGATGACCCACGACCCGCACGCGCTCGTCGAGGGCGTGATCATCGCGTCGTACGCGATCCGGGCCGCCCGCGCATACATCTACATCCGGGGCGAGGCGGTGCACGCCGCGCGTCGGCTGCGCAACGCGGTCCAGGAGGCGTACGACAAGGGTTACCTGGGCCGGAACATCCTGCGCAGCGGCTACGACCTGGAGCTGGTGGTGCACTCCGGCGCCGGGGCGTACATCTGCGGCGAGGAGACGGCACTTCTGGACTCGCTCGAGGGGTTCCGGGGTCAGCCCCGGCTGCGCCCGCCGTTCCCGGCCACCCACGGCCTGTACGCGAGCCCGACGGTGGTGAACAACGTCGGCACCATCGCCAGCGTGCCGCCGATCGTGCTCGGTGGGGCCGACTGGTGGAAGAGCATGGGCACCGAGAAGTCCTCCGGGCCGATGATCTACTCGCTCTCCGGCCGGGTCGCCAACCCGGGCCAGTACGAGTGCTCGATGGGTGTCACGCTGCGTGAGCTGTTGGAGTTGGCCGGTGGCATGCAGCCCGGTCACAACCTGCGGTTCTGGACCCCGGGCGGCTCGTCCACCCCGCTGCTCGCCGCCGAGCACCTGGACGTGCCACTCGACTTCGAGGGGGTGGCGGCGGCCGGCTCGATCCTCGGCACCACGGCCACCCAGATCTTCTCCGACCAGGACTGCCCGGTCTACGCGACGTACCGGTGGCTGGAGTTCTACCACCACGAGTCGTGCGGCAAGTGCACCCCGTGCCGCGAGGGCAACTACTGGATGGTCCGGGTCTACCGGCGGATCCTCGCCGGCCAGGGCACCCACGAGGACCTGGACACCCTTCTGGACACCTGCGACAACATCCTCGGCCGCTCGTTCTGCGGTCTGGGTGACGGCGCGACCAGCTCGGTGACCTCGTCGTTGCAGTACTTCAAGCAGGACTACCTCGACTACATCGAGGGACGTACCGCTCCGAAGCTGTCGGAGAAGACCCTGGTAGGGGCGCACTGATGACCGACGTAGCCAAGCAGACCGAGACCGTCACCCTCACCATCGACGGCGTCGAGGTCACCGCCCCCAAGGGGACGCTGCTGATCCGGGTCGCCGAGCAGATGGGCACCGAGATCCCCCGGTTCTGCGACCACCCGCTGCTGGCCCCGGCCGGCGCGTGCCGGCAGTGCCTGGTCGAGGTGGAGGGGCAGCGCAAGCCGGTCGCCTCGTGCACCCAGACCGTCGCCGACGGCATGGTCGTGCGGACCCAGATCACCTCCCCGGTCGCCAAGAAGGCGCAGGAGGGGGTGATGGAGCTGCTGCTGCTCAACCACCCGCTGGACTGCCCGATGTGTGACAAGGGCGGCGAGTGCCCGCTCCAGAACCAGGCGATGTCCACCGGCCGTACCGACTCGCGCTTCCACGAGCACAAGCGGGAGTACGAGAAGCCGATGGCGATCAGCAGCCAGGTGCTGCTGGACCGCGAGCGGTGCGTGCTCTGCCAGCGGTGCACCCGCTTCTCCGAGGAGATCGCCGGCGACAAGTTCATCGACCTGATGGGCCGGTCGTCCGCCGAGGAGATCAACATCTACCGGGACGACGCGTACGGCGCGGAGTCCGGTGAGGACGGTGGAGACGTCCCGTTCAACTCCTACTTCTCCGGCAACACCGTCCAGATCTGCCCGGTGGGTGCGCTGACCGGCGCCCAGTACCGCTTCCGGGCCCGCCCGTTCGACCTGGTCTCCAGCCCGAGCGTCTGCGAGCACTGCTCGGCCGGCTGCGGGCAGCGCACCGACTGGCGGCGCGGCAAGGTGCTGCGCCGGCTGGCCGGCGACGAGCCGGCGGTGAACGAGGAGTGGAACTGCGACAAGGGCCGGTGGGGCTTCCAGTACACCCGGGCCGCCGACCGGCTGACCACTCCGCTGGTCCGCGACGAGCACACCGGTGAGCTGCGCGAGGCGTCCTGGAGCGAGGCGCTCACCGTCGCCGCCGAGGGCCTGCACATCGCTCGGGAGAGCGGGCAGGGCACCGCGGTGCTCACCGGGGGTCGGCTGACCGTCGAGGACGCGTACGCGTACGCCAAGTTCGCCCGGGTCGCGTTGAACACCAACGACATCGACTTCCGGGCCCGGCCGGTCTCCCGCGAGGAGGCCGACTTCCTGGCCAGCTCGGTCGCCGGGGTCACCGACGTCACCTACACCGACGTGGAGAACGCGCCGGCGGTGGTGCTCGTCGGCCTGGAGCCCGAGGAGGAGTGCCCGATCCTCTTCCTGCGGCTGCGCAAGGCGTACCTGAAGAAGACCCTGACGGTGTACGCGCTGGCGCCGTTCGCCACCCGCGGCCTGGAGAAGCTCGGTGCCAAGCTGGCCCGGGTGGTGCCGGGCGAGGAGGCGAGCGTGCTCGCCGAGCACGCCACGGTCACCGAGGCGCTGAGCGCGCCGGGCGCGATCCTGATCGTCGGCGAGCGGTTGGCCACCGTGCCGGGTGGGCTCTCCGCCGCGGCGGACGTGGCCCGGCGTACCGGCGCGAAGCTGGCCTGGGTGCCACGGCGCGCGGGTGACCGCGGCGCTGTCGACGCGGGCTGCCTGCCCAACCTGCTCCCCGGTGGACGCCTGGTCACCGAGCCGGCCGCCAGGGCCGAGCTGGGTGAGGCCTGGGACATCCCGGCCGGGGTGATCCCGAGCCAGGCCGGTCGGGACACCGACGGCATCCTGACCGCCGCCGCCAACGGGCAGCTCGGCGCACTCGTGGTCGGCGGTGTCGACCCGGCCGACCTGGCCGACCCGCGCCTGGCCGAGTCCGCCCTGGACGCGGTGCCGTTCCTGGTCAGCCTCGAGCTGAAGGCCAGCGCGGTGACCCGACGGGCGAACGTGGTGCTGCCGGTCGCCCCGGTGGCCGAGAAGGCCGGCAGCTTCCTGGACTGGGAGGGCCGGCTGCGCCCGTTCGACGCGGTGCTGAACACCGCCGCGATGACCGACGGCCGGGTGCTCGACGCACTCGCCGCGCTGCTCGACGTGCGCCTCGGCACGGCCGACGTGCTCAGCGTGCGTCGCGAACTGGGCGCGCTGCCGGCGACCCGGATGTCTCGACCGGCCGCGCCGTCGGTCGCGCCGGGCCGGGTGCCGCAGCCGAACGCCGGGGAGGCCGTACTCGCGACCTGGCACCAGCTGGTGGACCTCGGCACCCTGACCGAGGGCGACGAGAACCTCGCAGGGACCGCCCGTCCGCCGGTGGTCCGGCTGGGTAAGGGCACCGCCGAGGTGCTCGGTGTGGTCGACGGTGACGCGGTCACGGTCGGCACCGACCGGGGGGCGCTGACCTTACCGGCGGAGATCACCGAGATGCCGGACGGCGTGGTCTGGCTGCCGACCAACTCACCCGGCTCGACCGTGCGGCGCAGCCTCGGGGCGACGTCCGGCGCGGTCGTCCGGATCTCCGTCCCCGCATCGGGTACGGCCATCCCGGCCGGACGCGTGGCGGCCGACGAGACCATCCTCAGTTCTGGGGGTAACCAGTGAACTCGATCGTCCTGGCCCAGGATCCGACGCTCGCCGACTTCGGCCGGGATCCTTGGTGGCTGGTTCTCGGCAAGATCGTCTTCGCGTTCGCCTTCGGTCTGCTGGCCACCCTGCTCGGTGTCTGGTTCGAGCGGCGCGTCGTCGGCTACATGCAGGTGCGGCCCGGCCCCAATCAGGTCGGCCCGTTCGGCCTGCTGCAGACCCTCGCCGACGGCCTGAAGATGGCCTTCAAGGAGGACATCCTGCCGAAGGCGGCCGACAAGGTCGTCTACTTCTTCGCGCCGACCATCTCGGTGATCTGCGCGGTCACCGCCCTGTCGGTGATCCCGTTCGGCCCGATGGTGAGCATCTTCGGCCACCAAACGCCGTTGCAGGTCACCGACGTGCCGGTGGCGGTGCTGCTGCTGCTCGCCTGCTCGTCGATGGGCGTCTACGGCATCGTGCTCGGCGGTTGGGCCTCCGGCTCGACGTACCCGCTCCTCGGTGGGTTGCGGTCGAGCGCCCAGATGATCTCGTATGAGGTCGCCATGGGGCTCAGCATCGTGGCGGTCTTCATGACCGCCGGCACGATGAGCACCAGCGGGATCGTCGCCGCCCAGGGCGACGCGACCGAGCTGACCATCTTCGGCCAGCCGATCCCCGCGCCGGGCTGGTACGCGATCCTGCTGCTGCCCAGCTTCATCATCTTCTTCATCGCCACGGTGGGTGAGACCAACCGGGCGCCGTTCGACCTCCCCGAAGCCGAGTCCGAGCTGGTCGCCGGCTTCATGACGGAGTACAGCTCGCTGAAGTTCGCGCTCTTCATGCTCAGCGAGTACGTCGCGATGGTGACCATGTCCGCCGTCACCACCACGCTGTTCCTGGGCGGTTGGCGAGCGCCGTGGCCGATCACCATCTGGGAGGGCGCCAACTCCGGTTGGTGGCCGATGCTCTGGTTCTTCGGCAAGGTGATCGCGCTGGTCTTCGTCTTCGTGTGGCTGCGCGGCACGCTGCCCCGGCTGCGGTACGACCAGTTCATGCGGCTCGGCTGGAAGGTGCTGCTGCCGATCAACCTGGTCTGGATCCTGGTCCTGTCGGGCCTGCGCTCCATCGAGGACTGGGACACCCGCGGCAAGATCATCGCTGTTGGCATTCCGGCCGGAATCCTGCTGCTCGCCACGATCTTCTGGCCCAGCCGGCGGCCGAAGCCGACGCCGACGACGCAGGAACAGGTCGACAACCGGCCGCACGGGAGCTTCCCGCTGCCACCGATGGATCTTCAGGTACCACCGAGCCCGCGTATCACGCGCGTGGTCGCCGAGCGGGAGCCGGCCAACATCGTTGCCGGCTCGGACTCCAGGGAGGTGTGACGTGGGCGCGATCACCGGAACGTTCAAGGGATTCGGTGTCACCTTCTCGCACATGTTCAGGAAGGTCGTCACGACCGACTACCCGTTCAAGCCGCCGGTGTCGGCGCCGCGTTACCACGGGCGGCACATCCTCAACCGGCACCCGGACGGCCTGGAGAAGTGCATCGGCTGTGAGCTGTGCGCCTGGGCGTGCCCGGCGGACGCGATCTACGTCGAGGGTGGCGACAACACCGACGAGCAGCGCTTCTCGCCGGGTGAGCGGTACGCCAGCATCTACCAGATCAACTACGCCCGCTGCATCTTCTGCGGGCTGTGCATCGAGGCCTGCCCGACCCGGTCGCTCACCATGAGCAACGAGTACGAGCTGGCCCGGGACAACCGACAGGACCTGATCTTCACCAAGGAACAGCTGCTCGCGCCGTTGCTCGAGGGCATGGAGCAGCCGCCGCACCCGATGCGGCTCGGTGACAGCGAGAAGGACTACTACGTCGGCGCGCTGGACAACCCGGGCACCTCCGCCGGTGCGGAGACGTCCCCGATGGGCCCCGGCCGCTACCAGGTGGAGGAGCACCCCGGCGTGACGTTCCCGGGCGCCGAGCAGGCCGCCCAGCGCGTCGCGGCCGGCAAGGGAGAGAAAGCATGACCACGTCTACGGTGCTGGCCGCGGCGGGTGCGGTGTCCGGAGGTGAGGAGGTCACCTTCTGGATCCTCGGGCCGCTCGCGCTCATCGGCGCGATCGGCATGGTGGCCGCGCGCAACGCGGTGCACTCCGCGCTCTGGCTGGTCCTCACCATGCTCTGTCTGGGCGTGTTCTACGTGCTCCAGGCCGGGCCGTTCATCGGCATGGTGCAGATCATCGTCTACACCGGCGCGATCATGATGCTCTTCCTGTTCGTGCTGATGCTCGTCGGTCGGGACTCCACCGACTCGCTGATCGAGACGCTGCGCGGCCAGCGGGTCGCCGCGATCGTGCTGGGGCTGGGCTTCGCCGGTCTGGTCGGCGGCGCGCTCTACCGGGCGATCGAGGGGACCACCGCGGTCGGCCTGGAGCAGGCCAACGCGGAGGGCAACGTGCAGGGCATCGCCCGGCTGCTCTTCACCAAGTACGTCTTCGCGTTCGAGCTGACCTCGGCGCTGCTGATCACCGCGGCGGTCGGTGCCATGGTGCTCGCGCACATCGAGCGCCGCAAGCAGGACAAGGTCGACCAGCCGTCGACGATGCGGGCCCGTTTCGCGCCGGGCAACTACCCCGGCCCCAAGCCGGGCCCCGGCGTCTTCGCGACCTCGTCCTCGGTGGCCACTCCGGCCCGACTGCCGGACGGCCACCTCTCCGAGCGGAGCACGCCGGACATCCTGCCGGTGCGGGAGCTGACCGCGCAGGAGACGACGCTGAAAGGTACGGACCAACGGTGAGCGCGAGGAGTGCAGCGAAGCGGAGCACCGCAGTCGCTAACGAAAGGTGGGCCCAGTCATGACGCCGGACTACTACCTGGTGTTGGCTGCGGTGCTGTTCACCATCGGCGCCGCCGGGGTGCTCGTCCGGCGCAACGCGATCGTGCTCTTCATGTGCGTGGAGCTGATGCTCAACGCGGCCAACCTGACACTGGTCACCTTCAGCCGGATCAACGGTGACCTCAACGGTCAGATCATGGCGTTCTTCGTGATGGTGGTGGCGGCGGCCGAGGTCGTGGTCGGGCTCGCGATCATCATGTCCATCTTCCGGACGCGACGCTCGGCGAGCGTCGACGACGCCAACCTGCTCAAGTACTAGAGGGGTCCACCGGTGGAACAGAGTGTCGAATACGCCCAGGCCACGGGGCTGCTCGGGGGCGTCTGGCTGCTCGTGGCGATCCCGCTGGTCAGCGCGGGCATCCTGCTGCTGCTCGGCCGCCGGGCCGACCGCTGGGGGCACTGGTTGGGCGTCGCCGCCATCGGCGCCGCGTTCGTGCTCGGCCTGAGCTTCTTCTTCCAGCTGCGTGGCCTGGAGAACAAGTCGGTCGAGCTGAGCCTCTGGGACTTCATCGCTGTCGGTGACCTGCGCGTCGACTTCGGCCTGCTCTTCGACCCGCTGGCCGCGGTCTTCGTACTGCTGATCACCGGGGTGGGTTTCCTGATCCACCTGTACGCGGTGGAGTACATGTCGCACGACGCCGGGCGTCGTCGGTTCTTCGCGTACTTCAACCTGTTCGTCGCGGCGATGCTGCTGCTGGTGCTCGGCAACAACTACGTGATGCTGTACTTCGGCTGGGAGGGCGTCGGTCTGGCGTCGTACCTGCTGATCTCCTTCTGGACCGAGCGGCCGAGCGCGGCCACCGCCGGTAAGAAGGCGTTCCTGATGAACCGGGTCGGCGACGCCGGTCTGGCCATCGGCATCTTCATCATGTTCGCCACCCTCGGCACCACCCAGTACGACGAGGTGTTCAACGGCGTCGGCGCGCTGACCGGCACCACCGTGCTGGTCCTCGGCCTGTTGCTGCTGCTCGGCGCGGCCGGTAAGTCCGGTCAGTTCCCGCTCCAGGCGTGGTTGCCGGACGCGATGGAGGGCCCGACCCCGGTGTCGGCGCTCATCCACGCCGCCACCATGGTCACCGCGGGCGTCTACCTGATCGCCAGGTCCAACCCGATCTTCTCGGCCAACTCGACGCTGCAACTCGTGGTGGTGAGCGTCGGCGCTCTCACCCTGCTGATCGGCTGCATCATCGGTGCGGCCAAGGACGACATCAAGCGGGTGCTCGCCTGGTCGACGGTGAGCCAGATCGGCTACATGTTCCTCGGCGTTGGCCTCGGCGGCGCCGCGTACGCGCTGGCAATCGTGCACCTGCTGGCGCACGGCTTCTTCAAGGCCAACATGTTCCTCGGCGCCGGCTCGGTCATGCACGGCATGAAGGACCAGGTCGACATCCGCCGCTTCGGTGGGCTGTCGAAGTACATGAAGATCACCTGGCTGACCTTCATGATGGGCTGGCTGGCCATCATCGGCATGTTCCCATTCTCCGGCTTCTTCTCGAAGGAGCCGATCATCGTGGCAGCCTTCGAGCGGGAGGACTGGACCGCCTGGCTCTTCGGCGGTGCGGCGCTGCTCGGCGCCGGGCTGACCGCGTTCTACATGACCCGGCTGTTCGTGCTCACCTTCCACGGCCCGCAGCGGTGGACCGAGGACATCGAGCACCCGCACGAGTCGCCGAAGCTGATGACCATTCCGCTGATCCTCCTGGCGGTCGGGTCGGTCGGTGCCGGCTTCCTGCTCTCCACGTCCGTTCCGGACTGGCTGACCGAGACCGCCGGGCTCGGCGGCGAGCACTCCGAGCACGAGGCGGTCCTCTCGCACGCCGTGATCACCACGCTGTCGTTGCTTGTCACCGTCCTCGGTGCCGGGCTCGCCTGGTTCCTCTTCCGGGCCGGCACGGCAACCGCGCCGCAGCCGGCCGGGGTGCTTGTCACCGCCGCCCGACGCAACCTCTACACCGACACGGTCAACGAGGCGGTCTTCGAGAAGCCGGGCATCTTCCTCACCCGGGCGTTGGTGTACCTCGACAACCGGGGCATCGACGGGCTCGTCAACGGGCTCGCCGCCGCGGTCGGTGGGGGCTCGGGCCGCCTGCGTCGGATGCAGACCGGGTTCGTCCGCTCGTACGCCACCTCGATCCTGGCCGGTGCGCTGCTGGTGATGGCGGCGTTCCTGGCCGTGCAGGCGGGGTGGTTGGCGTGATGGACCTCTTTCCGGCCGCCCCCGCCGGCGGACCACGCAGTGACGACGGAGGTAAGGCCGCATAATGTCCAACTTCCCGTTCCTCTCGGTGCTCACCGTGGCGCCGCTGGTGGGTGCCCTGGTGGTGGCCTTCCTGCCACGCCAGCGCCCGGAGCTGGCCAAGCAGGTGGCGTTCGCCTGGTCGCTGCTCGTGCTGGTGCTCTCGGTGGTGATGTGGGCCAGCTTCAACGCCGGCGGTGACCGGTTCCAGTTCCGCGAGTCGTACTCCTGGATCCCCAACTGGGGGGTCAGCTTCACCTTCGCCGCCGACGGCATCGCGCTGGTGATGCTGATGCTCATCGCGGTGCTGGTGCCGCTGGTGATCCTGGCGTCCTGGCACGACGCCGAGTCGTCGAAGCGGTCGGTGCCCGTCTACTTCGCGCTGCTTCTGGTCCTCGAGTGCACGATGATCGGCGTCTTCGCGGCCGCCGACGTCTTCCTGTTCTACGTGTTCTTCGAGGTCATGCTGGTGCCGATGTACTTCCTCATCGGCAGCTACGGCGGCCACCAGCGGCAGTACGCGGCGGTGAAGTTCTTCCTCTACTCGCTCGTCGGCGGTCTGTTCATGCTGGCCGCGGTGATCGGCCTGTGGGTGGTCGGCGGAAAGACCTTCGACTGGCAGGCGCTCTCGCAGGTCGACATCAGCACCGGCACGGAGCGGTGGCTGTTCCTCGGCTTCTTCCTCGCGTTCGCAATCAAGGCGCCGTTCTTCCCGTTCCACACCTGGCTGCCCGACGCCGGTGGCGCCGCCCCGGCGGGTGCCGCCGCGCTGCTCGTCGGCGTGCTCGACAAGGTCGGCACCTTCGGCATCCTGCGCTACTGCCTGCCGCTGTTCCCCGAGGCGTCGAAGTGGTTCGCCCCGTGGGCGCTGGCGCTGGGCGTGATCGGCATCGTCTACGCCGCGCTGCTTGCGGTCGGCCAGAACGACCTCAAGCGGCTGGTGTCGTACACCTCGATCGCGCACTTCGGCTTCATCGGCGTGGGCATCTTCGCCTTCACCACCCAGGCCGGCACCGGCGCGGTGCTCTACATGCTCAACCACGGGCTGGCCACCGGCCTGCTCTTCCTGGTGGTGGGCATGCTGATCTCCCGGCGTGGTTCGGCGTTGATCAGCGACTTCGGTGGCGCCGGCAAGCTCGTTCCAGTGCTCGCCGGGGTGCTCTTCTTCGCCGGTCTCGCCTCGCTCGCGCTGCCCGGCACGGCGCCGTTCATCTCCGAGTTCCTGGTGCTGATCGGCACCTTCACGGTGAACAAGCCGGTCGCGGTCATCGCCACGCTCGGCATCATCCTGGCCGCCGCGTACGTGTTGTGGATGGTGCAGCGCACCACCCAGGGCACCCTCAACCCGGCGCTGACCGAGGTCGACGGCATGCGCCGGGACCTCAACCTGCGCGAGAAGGTCGTGGTCGCCCCTCTGATCGCGCTGATCGTGCTGCTCGGCTTCTTCCCCAAGCCGGTCACTGACGTGATCAACCCTGCCGTCCAGGCGACCATGGACGACATCGGCAGAACCGACCCGGCGCCGTCCGTGGGCGGCACCGTCCAGGAGGCGCGCCGGTGAGCGCGAGGAGTGAGCTTGCGAGCCCCATCCGCCCGCGCGAGGAGAGAGCGAAGCGAGCCCCGCAGTCGCGGGCAGAGGCTTGCGCAGTCGCGAACGAAAGGTCGGCACCGTGACCGAGTTGAAGCTGCCGTCGATCGACTACGCGGCGATCGCCCCGATCCTGATCATGTTGGGCACGGCGTTGCTCGGTGTGCTCGTCGAGGCCCTGGTGCCCCGACGGTGGCGGCACGTGGTGCAGTTGACGCTGGCGCTGCTCGCGGTGCTCGCGGCACTGACCATGGTGGTGCTCAGCGCCGACGAGCGGATCATCACCGCCGGCCAGGCCCTCGCGATCGACGGGCCGACGCTGTTCCTCCAGGGCGCGATCCTGGTGCTGGCCGCGATGGCGCTGCTGCTGATCGGTGACCGCTCGGTCGAGCGGGGCGGGGCGTTCGTCGCCCAGGCCGCGGTGACCGCCGAGTCGGCCGACGACCGCCGGCAGGCCGAGGGGCGTAACGGTCTCACCGAGGTCTACCCGCTGACCACGTTCGCGATCGGCGGCATGCTGATCTTCGTGGCGGCGAACGACCTGCTGACCATGTTCATCGCACTCGAGGTCTTCTCCCTGCCGCTGTACCTGCTCTGCGCGCTGGCCCGTCGCCGGCGTCTGCTGAGCCAGGAGGCGGCGATGAAGTACTTCCTGCTCGGCGCGTACGCCTCGGCGTTCTTCCTGTTCGGTGTGGCCCTGATCTACGGCTTCACCGCCGGCATCCCGGACCGCCCGGCCGGCGTCAACTTCGCCACCATCCACGCGGCGGTGAGCGAGTCGCCGGCCAGCCCGGTGCTGCTCTTCGCCGGTATGGCTCTGCTCGCCATCGGCCTGCTCTTCAAGGCCGCGGCGGCTCCGTTCCACGTCTGGACCCCGGACGTCTACCAGGGCGCCCCGACCCCGGTCACCGGGTTCATGGCGGCCTGCACCAAGGTCGCCGCGTTCGGTGCCCTGCTGCGCGTCTTCCAGGTCGCGTTCGCCGACGCCAACTGGGACTTCACTCCGGTCCTCGGCGCGGTGGCGGTGCTGACCATGCTTGTGGGCGCGGTGCTCGCGGTCACCCAGACCGACATCAAGCGGCTGCTCGCGTACTCCTCGATCGCCAACGCCGGCTACCTGCTTGTCGGTGTGCTGGCGCCGAGCCGCGACGGGCTCGCCGGCACGATGTTCTATCTGGTCGCGTACGGCTTCTCGGTGCTTGCCGCGTTCGCCGTGGTGACGCTTGTGCGTGACGAGGACGGCGAAGCCACCCACCTGTCCCGCTGGGCCGGGTTGGGCCGACGGTCGCCGTTCTTCGCCGCGCTCTTCACGTTCATCCTGCTCGCCTTCGCCGGTATCCCGTTGACCAGCGGATTCACCAGCAAGTTCGCCATCTTCGGGCCGGCGCTGGAGGGTGGCCAGGCCTGGCTGGTGATTGCCGGCGTGCTGACCAGCATGGTGCTCGCGTTCCCGTACCTGCGGGTCGTGGTGATGATGTGGCTCTCCGAGCCGGGCGAGTCCACCCCGACCGTCACGGTGCCGGGTGGGCTCACCTCCGCCGCGTTGATGATCGGTGTGCTGGCGACCCTGGTGTTGGGCGTCGCCCCGTCGCCGCTGCTCGATCTGGCTGCCGGAGCCGCCGAATTCGTTCGGTGATCGAAGGAACGACTACCGGGGGTCGGCGCGTGTTCACGTGCCGGCCCCCGGTGCGTATCCCCGGCCCGGAGCAGGTCGAACGCGTGTGGCATGGTTGATGGCGTGGTGAATCCGGCGGGCGAGCGTTCAGGTGCCTCCGGCTCCGGCGGTCGGCGGGGTCGGGCGAGCATGAGTCAGTTCGGCGCGCTTGGCCTCAACCTCGCCGATCCCCGTGTCGAGGCGTCCGTGTTGGGTCTGCTGGACACGGTCGAGGTCGAGTTGCGGGCCAGCGTGGCGAGCGCCGACCCGTTCGTCACCGAGGCGGCCCGGCATCTCGTCGAGGCCGGCGGGAAGCGTTTCCGGCCGTTGCTTGTGGCGCTCGGCGCCCAGTTCGGTGATCCGAACGGCCCACAGGTCGTTCCGGCGGCGGTGGTGATGGAGCTCACTCACCTCGCCACCCTCTACCACGACGACGTGATGGACGAGGCTGCCGTCCGCCGGGGTGCGCCGAGCGCGAACTCCCGGTGGACCAACTCGGTCGCCATCCTGGTCGGCGACTACCTCTTCGCCCGTGCGGCGGACATCGCCGCGGACCTGGGCCCCGAGGCGGTGCGGTTGCAGGCGCGCACCTTCGCCCGGCTGGTGCACGGCCAGATCGCGGAGACCGTGGGGCCGCGTGCCGACGACGACCCGGTGGCCCACTACCTGCACGTGATCGCCGAGAAGACCGGCTCACTGATCGCCACGTCGGCCCGGTTCGGCGGCATGTTCGGTGGTGCCGCCCCGGAGCACGTGGAGGCGCTCGCCGGGTATGGCGAGACGATCGGCGTCGCCTTCCAACTCTCCGACGACCTGCTGGACATCGCCTCCGAGTCGGTGCAGTCGGGCAAGACCCCCGGCACGGACCTGCGCGAGGGCATCCCGACCTTGCCGGTGCTCTACGCCCGCGAGGCGGACGACTCCGACGCGTCGTCGGTGCGACTGCGGGAGATCCTGGCGACCGGCCCACTCACCGACGACGCGCTGCACGCGGAGGCGTTGGGGCTGCTCCGGGAGAGCCCGGCGCTCAAGCGGGCCCGGGAGACCGTGCGCAGCTACGCGGAGGAGGCCCGCGCGCAGCTCGCCCCGCTGCCGCACGGCCCGTCCCGCAGCGCGCTCGAGTCGCTCTGCGACTACATCGCCGACCGCACCAGCTGATCCACATTCCGGCCCGCTGCGGCCGCGGCCCGGCTCAGCAGTCGGCTGCCGACGAGCATGAGGGCGGCGGCGAGCAGCATCGCCCCGGCCGCGATGGCCCACATCGTCGGATAGCCCAGGTGGGCGGCGAGTGGGCCCAGACTCAACGGGCCGAGGCAGCCGCCCGCGTACACCCCGGTCTGGGTGATCGAGGTGGCGGCGGCCGGTGACTGCGGGTGCAGCCGGACCACCGCGAAGTTCACCAGGCCGGGCCAGGCCCAGCCCAGGCCGAAGCCGAGCACCACGCCGACCACCAGTGGCACCGAGCCGGTCATCGCGAGCAGGCCCAGCCCGACCGCGCCGACGAGCAGCATCGCGGCGATGACGGCGATGTGGCCGGTCTCGCGGCGGTCGGCCAACCAGCCGGCGCCCACCCGGGCCGCCACGCAGACCGCGCTGCCCAGGGTCAGGGTGAGACCGGCGAGGCCGGGCGACAGGCCGCGGGCCGCGGCCGAGTCCACCAGGAAGGTGCCGAGCGCGTTGGCCGCGCCCGAGGCCATCGCCGCCGCCGCGCCGATCACCACCAACGCCGCCGTTGCCCGCCCGGCGCGGGTGGCACCGGCCCGTCGTCCCCGGCCGGGCACCTGCCGGGGTACGGCGGCAAGTGTCGTCGACGCGGCCACCGCGGCGGCCACGAACGCCCAGCGCCAGCCGGCGGTGAGCGCGATGGTGGGCACGGCTGCCCCGGCCAGCAGGGTCGAGACGGGGATGGCAGCCTGCTTGACACCGAACGACAGACCCTGTCGCCGGGCCGGCACATGTTGGGCCAGAGCGGCGTTGCTCGCCAACTGGCCCAGCGCGTTCGCGGCGGCGCTGAGCGCCAGCAGGCCGAGAAGCACCGGGTACGAGCGGGCGAAGGCGGCAATTGCCAGCATCGACCCGGCGGCAAGCAGGATGCCGCAGCGGGCGACCAGAGCCGGGCCGTACCGCTCGACCAGGCGGCCGGAGGGCACCGAGGCCAGCGCGCTGACCCCGAAGTAGACGGAGACGGCCAGGCCCAGACCGGCCGGCGAGAAGCCGAGGTCGGTGCCCATCTGCACGGCAAGACCGCCGAGCAGGAAGACCGGGAGTACGCAGGCCACGGTCGTGACGACTGCGCCGGCGCTGGCCCGAACCGGGTGGGTTCGCGCGGGCGGCTCGGGGGTTGTGGAGGTTTCTGTCATCGTCCGGCAAACCTACGCGAGCCCCGCTCACCGCACTCCTGGTGACCGGCGGGCCACGAGCTGTGGATGGTGATCTGGCATCCTCGACCCGAACAGGCATTTCGCACCGGGCCTGTTTTTCATATGGTGTAAGTCCACGGCGGCGGAGGTGGTTGTGCGCGACCCCTTGGCAGAACCTTCGGACCTGATTCGCAGCGTGTCCCGAGCGCTACGGGTGCTGGAGTCGGTCGGTCGCGCCCCCAAGGGCCTGACCGTCAAGCAGATCGCCCGGCGCTGCGAGCTGACCGTGGCCACGACCTACCATCTGGTCCGCACCCTCGCCTACGAGGGCTACGTGATCCGTCGTGAGGACGGCACGTACATCGTGGGGTTGGAGGTGGCCGACCGGTACCGGGAGCTGGTGACGGCCTTCCGGGGCCCGCCGGCGGTCGGTGAGACGCTGCGCCGGGCCGCCCTGGACTCCGGCTACAGCCACTACCTCGGCCGGTTCGTCGGCGGCCAGGTGGCCCTCACCGCGGTCGCCGAGGGGCACCGCTCGCCCTACCTGGAGGATCTGGTCCCCGGCTTCGACGAGGGCGCGCACGCGACGGCACTCGGCAAGTCGCTGCTTGCCACCCTCACCACCGACCAGCGTCACCGCTATCTGCGCGAGTACGGCATGCGCCCGTTCACCACCGCCACGCTCACCACGACCGAGAGTTTCGAGGCGGACCTGGCCGCCGGCGACCGGCGCGGCATGCAGTTGGAGATGGGGCAGTTCCGGCAGGGTGTGGCCTGCGCCGCGGTGCTCGTCGCACCGGACAAGGACATGGAACGCCGGGTGGTGTTGGCCTGCGCGTTGCCGGCCAGCGAGATGATGACCTCCGCCCGGGTGGTCCGCGCCAGGCTGCTCACCGTCGCCCGCAGCGTGGCCGACGGCATCGCCGCCGACGCCTGACCTCTGACCGCCGAGAGGCCCTCTCCCCGGCTGGGAGAGGGCCTCTCGGGGCGGTCCAGTGCCGGACCGCCGGAACAACGTCAGCGGCCGCTCGGCCGCGGGTACGACGTCAGCTGCCCACCGGGCCGCCGTCGAGACGCCAGGTGACCACCACACCCGGCTTGGCGTAGTCACCGTCCGGCCAGTTCGAGGCCGGGTTCTCCACCGAGGCCCCGGTGATCTCGCCCGGGTGCTGCACCGCGACGAAGACCGAGCGGTTGTCGCCGGTGATGAACGGGCCGCAGGTCTCCGCACCGAGCGGCACGGTCAGGAACTGCTTGAGGTGACCCCGCTCCGGGCCCTCGACGGCGGTGGCGAACAGGCCGTCGTTGCTGCCCAGCGCGTTGCCGTCGGTGGAGATCCACAGGTTGCCGGTGGCGTCGAAGGCGACGTTGTCCGGGCAGGAGATCGGGGAGACCTTGGTCTTGTCGTACCCGGCGAAGAAGGTCGACGGGTCGGTCGGGTCGCCGCAGACGATCGGCAGCGACCAGGCGAACGTCTCCGACGTGTTGTCGTTGCGGTCCTCGACCAGCTCCAGGATCTGCCCGTGCTTGTTCGCGTTGCGCGGGTTGGCCTCGTCCGCCTTCGGGTTGCTGCCGACACCACGGTTGGTGTTGTTCGTCAGGGCCACGTACACCTTGCCGGTGAGCAGGCTCGGCTCGACGTCCTCGGGGCGGTCCATCTTGGTCGCTCCGACCTTGTCACCGGCGAGCCGGGTGAAGGTGAGCACGTCCGCGGCGGTCATTCCGTCGACGAACGACCGGTTGCCGCTGACCAGCTTGATCCAGCGACCCCGGCCGTCGAACGCGCCGTCGGCGGGGAGCTTGCCCGAGCCGTCGATCTCGGCGGCGCTGGTCTGGTCGAGCTTCGCCACGTAGAGCGTGCCGGACTCCAGCAGGGTCAGGTTGTGCTTGCGGGCAGCCCAGGAGTTGCCCTTCATGAACTTCTTGTCCGAGACGAACTTGTAGAGGTAGTCGAACCGCTCGTCGTCGCCCATGTACGCGACCACGTGACCGTCCTTCGCGACGATCACGTTGGCGCCCTCGTGCTTGAACCGGCCCATCGCGGTGTGCTTGCGCGGGCGGCTCTCCGGGTCGAACGGGTCGATCTCGACGACCCACCCGAACCGGTGCGCCTCGTTGGGGTGCTTCGCCAGGTCGAAGCGCTCGTCCGCGCGCTCCCACTTGCGGCTGCCGCTGGGGTAGCGGCTGGCGGTGCCGATGCCGTAGCGGTCCAGCTTCGGCTTCAGCTCGGCCGGGGCGGCGTCGGCCCCGACGAAGTACTGGTTGAAGTTCTCCTCGCCGGAGAGCACCGTGCCCCACGGGGTCACGCCACCGGCGCAGTTGTTGAGCGTGCCGACGACGGTGCGGCCCTTGGGGTCGGCGGCGGTCTTCAGCCAGGCCGAGCCGGCAGCCGGGCCGGTCAGGTCGAACTTGGTGCTCAGGGCGGTGACGCGCCGGTTGTACGGCCGCGGACCCTTGCCGACCGGCTGCCACTGCCCGGTGCCCGCGACCCGCTCCAGCTCCACCACGGACATGCCGTGCGCGGCCATGGCGGTGCGCAGCTGCTCCACGGAGAGCCCGTCGAGGCCGGGGAAGCCCGGGAACATCAGGTCCTCGTTCGTGTACTCGTGGTTGACCACGAGCAGCGCCCGCTTGCCCTGCTTGTCCAGCGGCAGCACGCCCACGAAGTCGTTGTTGTAACCGAACTGCTTGGACTGCGCGGCGGCGGTCTGGTGGTGCAGGTCGAACTCCGGAGCGCCCGGCAGCACCGGGTCACCCCACTTGATCACCACGGCGTGGTCGTAGCCGTTCGGCACGACCAGGGTGTCCAGCTTGTTCGGTGGGATCGGCTTGAAGGTCAGTGCACCACTGCCGACTCCGGTGCTGGGACGGCCGAAACCGAAGGCCTCCGGGACGTCCGGGGTGGCGGGGGCCGCCATGGCCGGGGCCGCACCGGCGAGCGCACCGGCCGCCGTGCCGCCGAAGCCGAGCACCAGCGCGCCGACCGCGCCGGCCCGGACCACGCCACGCCGCGACACCTCGGCGTTCACCACATCACCGAAGTACGCGTTGTCGGAGGTGTTCGGTACCGGGTGGTCACAGGCGTTTCCGCACCGGTAGAGACAGGTCATGGCGTCGCGGGTGCCATGGCGGGCGCCGTTCAACAGGGGGAGCAGCCGGGGACGGTCGCTCATGGGAGAGGCCTCCAGGGAAGTCGGTGGCACGACAGGCGGCGTACCCGCCGGACGCTAGGAGGACGTGGTGAGCGCTCGTCGGCCACGATGTGAACCGGGCATGAACACCTCTCCGGGCGGCAGCCGTCTGACCTCGGTCTGAACCGTTCGGCGTGACGGCACGTATTCCCGAGCGGACGCACCGCCGGACGCGCGCCGGAAGCGAGGAGACCGCCATCAGCGACCACGACGCCCAACTGCTGCGCGCGCTGCACGACGAGCACGCGGAGGCGCTGTACGCCCACGCCCTGCGGCTGGTCAACGGGGACCGGCAACGGGCCGAGGACCTGGTGCAGGAGACGCTGCTGCGGGCCTGGCGACATCCGGAGTCACTCGACCCGCGGCGCGGATCGGTGCGGTCCTGGCTGTTCACCACCGCCCGCAACCTGGCCATCGACGCCTGGCGGCGGCGGTCCACCCGGGTCGGCGAGGTGTTCACCGACGACCTGCCGGAGCCGCCCGAGGTGATCGACGAGGCCGAGCGCGCGGTGGAGGCGTGGACCGTCGCCGAGGCGCTGAACCGACTCAGCCCGACCCACCGGGAGGTGCTGGTCGAGTGCTTCTACCAGGGGCGGTCGGTGGCCGAGGCGGCGTCCCGCCTGGGCGTACCGCCAGGGACCGTGAAGTCCCGCACCCACTACGCGCTGCGGTCTCTACGGTTGGTCCTGGCCGAGATGGGGGTGACGGGATGACCCGGTGCGAGTTCGCGTACGACGATGGCGCGTACGTGCTGGGTGCCCTGGCACCCGCCGAGCGGGCAGCGTACGAGCGGCACCTCGGCGGCTGCGCCTCGTGCCGGGAGGCGGTGGCCGAGATCGCGGTGCTGCCCGGTCTGCTCGGGCGTCTCGACCCGGCGGGGCTGGAGCAGATCATGCCGCCGCCGGCCCCACCCCGGGTGCCCGCGCTGCTCGACGAGGCCCGCAAGCGCCGTCGCCGGGAACGCGCCGCGGATCGGCGACGGTACGCACTGACCACACTTGCCGCCGCGGGGTTGGCGCTGCTCGTGGGTGTGGGCACCGCTGTGGCGCTGCCCCGACCGGTCAGCCCCTCCGGGCCCCCCGTCGCGCAGGGCACGCCGGCTCCGCGGGTGTCGATGGTCGCCATGCGACCGGTGGCCACCGCCGGGCCGGTCCACGCCGACCTCGGGCTCACCGGCACCAAGTGGGGCACCGAGGTGACCATGCGCTGCGGGTACGACGCGCGGACGAGTTACGGCAAGGCGTACCCGTTCCGGCTTGTGGCGCGCGGCCCGAACGGTGCCACCGAGCAGATCGGCTCCTGGCTGGCGGCTCCCGGTGACGACCTCAGCTTCACCGGCGCCACACGCTTCACCGACGCCGAGCTGGTAAGCGTGGAACTCCAAAAAGCCGACGGCACCCCCCTACTAACCTACGCGGTCCCGTAACCCGCCCCGGCCGGCCGGCCCGTCGGCGTCGATCATGGAGTTGTGCTGGGTGACAAATCGCCCGAACTAATGCTGGGCGGGCACCACAACTCCATGATCGACCGCAGGTGCGGGTTGGCGGCGGGTGTGGCGGGAGGTGCGGACGGCGTCGGCGGTGAAGACGACAAGCGCCAGCCAGACCAGAGCGAAGCCGGCCAGTCGCGCCGGCGGCATCGGCTCGTGGAAGATCAGCACACCGCAGCCGAGCTGAAGGATCGGCGCCAGATATTGGATCATGCCGAGGCCGCTCAGCGGCAGTCGGTTGGCCGCCCCGGCGAACAGCAGCAGCGGAATCGCCGTGGCCGCACCGGCCAGCACGAGCAGCGCGGTGTGCCCGGCCGAGACGTGCCCGAAGGTCAGGTCGGCTTTCGCCGTCAGCCAGGCGAGGTAACCGAGAGCCGGCAACGCCAGCACCGCCGACTCGACGAAGAGCCCCTCGGCCGCCGGCAGTCCGAGCCGCTTCTTGACCAGGCCGTAGCCGGCGAAGCTGAACGCCAGGGTCAACGCCAGCCAGGGCAGCCGGCCGTAGTCCACGGTGAGCACCAACACCGCCGACGCGCCGATCCCCAGCGCCACCCACTGCGCCGGGCGCAGCCGCTCCCGCAGCACCGTCACCCCGAGCAGCACCACGACCAGCGGGTTGATGAAGTAGCCGAGCGCGGTCTCCACCACCCGGCCGGAGTTGACCCCGTAGATGTAGGTGCCCCAGTTGACCGCGATCAGCGCGGCGGCGGCGACGATCCCGGCCACCGCCCAGGGGCGGCGCAGCAGCGACCGCAGGAAGCCGATGTTGCGCAGCGCCGCCAGCAGCAGGGCCACGAAGACCACCGACCAGACGATCCGGTGGGCCAGGATCTCCAGCGGGCCGGCGGGTCGCAGCAGCTTCAGGTAGAGCGGAAAGAAACCCCAGAGCAGGTACGCGCCGAAGCCGTAGAGGTATCCCAGGCGAAGTGGCGTCACGCCTCCACCGTAAGGGGCGTAGCGCTGCTTTGTTCCTTTCCGGTGATCGGGGTCACCGGAGGCCGCCGGTCCAGCTGCATCCACCGCTGCGGCGCGTCCAGCGAGCTGAAGCCCACCCGCGCGTACACCTCGTGGGCGTCGTTGGTGCAGAGCAGGATCCGGCGTACGCCCAACTCGGCCAGGTGGTCGCGGACCGCGCCGGCCAGCCACCCGCCCAGCCCCCGGCCACGGGCGGCGCGGTCCACGTACACGTCGCAGAGCCAGGCGAAGGTGGCGCGGTCCGTGACGACCCGGGCCACCGCCACCTGGCGGCCGTCCTCGGGGCGGTAGATGCCGAACGGCAGCGAGCCCGCGAAGGCCTGCTCGGTGGTCTCCCGGTCCCGTCCGAGCGCCCAGTACGCGTCGGTGGACAACCAGTGGTGTACGAGGTCCAGGTCGATCCGCGCCGGATCGGTGCTGAGCAGGTGGCCGTCATCGTTCGTCAGCGAGAACATGACGCGACGTTAACCGGGGGGACGGGCGCTCAGGCCTGCCGATTCCCGAACTCTGGTCACCGGCCCAGCCCGGGGCTCCGGCCGAGGTCGGAGCGCCCGGGCTGGACCGGGTCGGTGCCTGCTGGTCGCCGGTCAGTCCCGGTCGAGGACAGCGCCGAGGATCCAGGTCACGATGCTCACGAAGAGGGCGCCGAGCACGGCGGCCGGCCAGAAACCGTCCACCGAGAACGGCAGCCCGGCCTGGTCGGCGATCCAACTGGTGAGCAGGAACAGCAGACCGTTCACCACCAGGGCGATGAGACCCAGGGTCAGCAGGTAGAAGCCGCAGCCGACGGTCTTGATGATCGGCTGGAGAACCGCGTTGACCACGCCGAAGATCACCGCCACCAGAAGCAGCGTGGTCACCGTCTCGGTGGCCGAGTTCGAATCCAGGGAGATGCCCGGGATGAGGAGCGTGGCCAGCCAGAAAGCCAGAGCTGTGCTGGCCAGCCGAATCAGCAGACCTTTCAGAAAACCCATGGCGGGGATCGTGCCACGGACCACGCACCGGCGTAACCCGGCAACAGGCCAACCTGACGACTCAGGCGCGCGTAGGCGACCCGATCAGTTGCGCCTCGATCGGAGTGGGGGAGAGCAGCGCCCACCGCAGCGCCCGGCGGTTGACCACTGCCACCATGTCCTCCCGGATCCGGGTCAGCCACTCCGCCGAACCGCCGAGCCCCAGCGCGGCTCCGGCCAGGGTGGACTCGGCGGCGGTCAGCGGCTGCAGTAACGCCAGGTCGGCGCGGCTCAACGCGTCCACGTCGGCCGGAGTCAGCACGTCTCGTACCACGAGGGTGGCCCTCCAGGGCGGGCCCGGCGCGGCCGCCACCGGCCCGGCGTCGACGACCAGCAGCAGCGGACGCAGCGCGGTGCCCACCCCGTCGGCGACGGCCCGACCGGGCGGGAGCAACGGGATCGTGCCGCCCGGCGCGCCGACCCCCCGGACGAACGGCTCCCAGGCGCGGGGCCGCGCGGTCTGCACCACCACCAGGGCGCCGAGCGCCAGCGCGCGCAGGGCCACCAACTGGGCCGCGCGCACCCCACCGACAAGCAGCACACGGGTGCCCTCCGGGCGGAACAGCCGGACGGTGACGGCGCGACCGTGCCGGTTGGTGCCGACCATCAGGCCCGCGTCGCCCAGGGACAGCTCCCAGCCGTCCACGGCAGCGCCGGGTTGCGCCCCGGGGGTCGGTGGGCGGGGCTGCGCGCCGGGCGCTGTCAGCGCCAACGGCAACGTGGCGGCCAGCCCGCCCAGGTGGGCGCCGTCGAGCCGGCGCAACTCGCCGCCCAGGTCGGTCACCAGGCGGACCAGCGCCTCGGCGGCAGCCGCCAGCTCGGTCGGCGTCCCGGCCGCCAAGCGTACGGTCAGCTCCGTCGGCACGCCGGTGGTCGGCGACGGACCCGACGACACCGCAGTTGTCGGCGACGGGCCTGAGCAGATCGACACCGTGGTGGCCGTCGCCGGCAGCGTGAGCAGGCGAGGCACCAGTCGGCGTGCCGACGTGGCACCCGCGTCGGGCCACCGGACAAGTCGGAAGGTGGCCTGCACCAGGGTGCCGGACCGGATCGCCGGCCAGGTCTCCCGAACCTGTTCGCCGTCCTGGTGGGCCAACTCGCCCAGGACGCGTAGCGCGGCGGGCACCCCGAGCGGTCGCGCGGCCAACGGCCCGAGCCGGCGGACGATCCGACGGACCGTGCCGGCCAGGACGCGGCGCAGGTCCTCCTCGGACCAGCCGTTCACCCGCAGGACCCGGACCGCCACCACCGCCCGTTCGCGCCCGGCGAGGCGTCCGTCGGTGAGCTGCCGGTACGACGTGCCGACCGTGCCGCCGGCGCTCGGCACGGGCGCCGGTGCGCCGGCGAGCAGCAGTTGCAGCACGAGCGGAGGCAGATCCGGACCGGCCGGGGGGAACAACGCGGCCGGGGTGGGGATCGCCTGGGACGCGTCGCCGAGCAGGTCGCCGGGGTCGCCGAGCTCCAGCAGCGCGACCATGCCCGTGGTGTCCTCGAGAACGGCCGCGGGCCCCCCGGTCAGCTCGGTCGAGCGGACGACGGTGCCCGGGGCGACAAGGTCGAGCAGTTCGGCCGCTCCGGCCGGCCCGGTCAGGGCCCGGCGGCGGGTGAGGTGCCCGGTCGCGGTGGCCAGCCACTCGAAGAGCCAGCGGCCCCGAACCGGCACCCAGGCGGCCGCCACCAGCAGCACGGCCAGCAGTACGGCCACCGCGACGAGCGGTGCGGACCGGCCGACGGCGACGAGGACGAGCGCCGCAGCGACCTGCACGGTGACGAGTTGCCCGGCTCGCGCTCCGCCGAAGGCGCGGCGGGCGGGTGCCACCCAGCGCTGCACCCGGGACCGCTGACGGGGAACGCGCTGAGCGGACGACCCCGGGCCACGGTCGGTGGGTCGACCCGGCCCGGTCGCCGATGCGGAGGTGCCTGCCTCGGACCCGACCGGCGCCGGTGGGTGCGGCCCTCCGGTGGTGATCGCCGGCACCGTGCCTCCTCGACCAGTGGGGACCGGGTCGGGCGGCCGGTCCGCCCTCCGGCGGCCCGTCACGCGCCGCGACGTGGTTGCGGCACATCGTAAGCGACCGATGGCCCTCCCGGTTGTCCACAGGGGAAGCCCGTGGGGTAGCAGAACCGCTACGAGGTCGCTACCGTCAGCCACGAAGTCCTTCGCTGACCCGTGTCTCAGTGCTCGACGACCGGGCCAAGCGACGACGCGCCGCCGAGCGTGGGCGTGTCGACGGCCAGGTGCGATCCGAGAGACGAGGTGACGTCCGGGTGTCCCAAACCAAGGCAGAAGCAGCGGTGATGCAGCAGACCGCAGCGAAGTTCGAGCAGGTGGACCAGTCGTTGCAGTCCATGCTGACCGGCCTGCTGGCCGAGCTGGAGGTGTTGCAGCAGGCATGGCGTGGCGCTGGTGGCCGGTCCTTCGAGCAGGTCAAGCAGCAGTGGTCACAGGACCAGGCGGCCCTGCACCGCGCGCTGCGCGAAACGGCAGGCGCGATCCGCACCGCCGGTCGGCAGTACGACGCGTCCGACGACGAGGTGGCCAGCCGGGTGGCCGGCACCAACCGCGGCGGCATCCAGTTGCCGCTCTGATCCCGCTGGGGAGGGAATCCGATGGACCATGGTGTGCTGGTCGTCAACTTCGCCGCGCTGCAGCAGGCCGGCGCTGACATCCAGAAGGCGTTGAACACCCTCGACTCGCAGCTCGGCCAACTCGAACGCGACGCCGCTCCGCTTGTGGCGAGCTGGACGGGCGAGGCGCGGCAGGCCTACGAGCAGCGGCAGGCGCGGTGGCGCTCGGCCTCGCAGGACCTGCAGGGCATGCTGCGTGACATCAGGTTGGCGGTGAACGACTCCGCCACCGACTACCTGGACACCGAGAAGAAGAACACCGGGCTGTTCCAGTGAGCGATGTGGGCCGGGAGCGCTGACCGTGTCCGGGTCAGCGCCCCGCCCGCACCGGGCCGGAGGTCACGGCCGCGTGCGGGCGGGCTCAGGTCGGGCCGGCCGGGCGCCAACGGCGACGGACGCCCCGGGGCACCACCAGGGCGAGCAACGCCACGGTGACCGCCGTCATGCCGACCGCCGCGCCGACAAGCAGAGCCCGGTCCCGGGCGGCGGCCCGGCGGGCCTCCCGGGCGAGCTGCGCCGGGTCGGCCCGATCGTCGGCGAGCCCGGCGACCGGCCGAGCGCCGGCCGCACGCCCGCCACTGGTCTCGGTGACCGCCCGGTAGGGGTTCAACACCCCGGCGCCGTACCCGCCGCCCCGGCCCACGCCGGGTGCTGGATCGGCGGTGACGATGATCCGCTCGGCCACCTGGGCGGCGGTCAGTTCGGGCCGATACTCCCGCAACAACGCGGCGGTGGCGGCCACGAACGGCGCCGCGTAACTGGTGCCTTCGACCCGATGGTGGCCGGCACCGGGTGCGGCGGTCAGCACGTCGCTGCCCGGCGCCACCAGATCGACGTACGAGCCGGTCTGCGAGAACGTCGCCCGCCCACCGTCCGCGCCGATCGCACCCACGCCGAGCACCCCGTCGTAGCCGGCCGGGAACGGTCGGGGGTTCCCGCTGTCGTGCAGGTTGCCGGCGGCGGCCACCAGCACCACGTCCCGGTCGACCGCGTACCGCACGGCCGAGCGGACCTCCGGGTCGTCCGCGTACAGCACCACGGACAGGTTCACCACGTCGGCGTCGTTGTCGACGGCCCACCGGATGGCCCGGGCGAACTCGTCGGCGCTGACCGTACGCCCCGACTCCCGCCCCTGGACCACCTGCTGCTCACTCACCCGCACCGGCAGGATGCGGGCGCCCGGTGCCAGGCCACGGAAGGCGACGTCGGGGCGGGGTGCCGCCGCGATGATACTCGCCACACCGGTGCCGTGCCCGGCGCAGTCCCGACCACCGTCCCCGCCGGGGTCGAGCAGGTCGGCGCCGGTCAGCACCCGCCCGACCAGCTGCGGGTGCACCCGGTCCACGCCGGAGTCGACCACCGCGACCGTCACTCCGAGGCCGGTGGCAAGCGGCGCGAGCCGCGCCGGGTCGTACCGCTGCTGTGGCCAGGGCGTGGCCGCGACCGGCCGGACGGGGGCGAGTGGGGTGGCGCACGTCGGGGCCGCCCGGAGCCCGGCGGTGGCGGCGACGGTCGGAAGGGCCGGTACGGTCAGCAGGCTGACGGCCAGACCTGCGAGGACCGGGCGCGGGAACGATCGGGACATCGACACCCTCCGTATCGTGTCGGCTCCGGAACGGGATGTTATCGCCTCCTGCGCGCCTCGGCGGGCCGCCGCCGGCCAGCCATTGTGATCTTGGTACCACCTTGTAGGTTGTACGCGATACCTGTGGCCTGTTCTCGGAAGGAGAGGTGGCCGTGACCGAATGGGAGCCGGCCACGGAGGCCGAGGTGGCGATGCGCGATGCGCTGCGCGCCAACGACCAGGAGCTCTACTTCCGGCTCCTGTCCCGCACCGATGTGCTGCTGCCGGTCTCCGCGCCGACGCAGCCCGGCCAGCCACCCGCCGGTTGGGGCACCTGGACCACCGGCGGCCGGACCCACGTCCTGGCCTTCACCTCCGCCACCGCACTGCGGGCCTGCCTCGGCGACCACGCCGGCAGCAACCGCCGCATCCCCTTCGCCGACCTCGCGGCCAGCTGGCCCAACCATGAGTGGTGGCTCGCCGTCAATCCGGGTCTGCCGGTCGAGGGTTACCTACCGGCCTGGTTCGTGTCGCAGCTGTCCCGAGGCGACGTGCGACTGCCCGGCCGGGCCATGGGTGCACGCGCTCGCCTGGAACGGGCCGAGACGTTGGCCCGCACCCGGCCCGGCACGCCACCCCGGGACGCCGCACCAGCCGCTGGGTCGTCGCCGGCGGCGGGGGCGTTCTCGTCCGGGCCCGACTCCGGCCCGGCTGCGCCGATCCCGCCCCGAAGGGCGCCCCGGGTGGGTGGCCCCCCGGTGCCGGGCCCGGCACCCCGGCCACCCGTCCCCGCCGCCGAGCCGCCTCGCCGATCGGGCGAGGAGGAGCCGCCCGCCGCCGGTCAGCGGCACCCCGCCGAGCCGCCCCGACCCACGGCAGGCAGCGGAGTCCCGCCCCGCGCCGGACGGCCGTCCCGTTTCACCCCGTTGGGTTCCGCCGGCCCCACCACCGACCGGCCTGGGCCGAGCGTGGGGTGGCCGGCAGCGACCCGGCCGGGCGACGGCGACGGCCCCGCCGTGGGTAACGGCAACGGTGGCCCTCAGGCGGCACCTCGGCGTTCCTTCTTCGACCCCACCCCGGCCCGGGACTCCGCCCCGAGCGGGGGCCGTCCGGGTGACCGGGCGGCCCCGCCGACCCGGTTCGGCCGAGGCAGCCAGCCCTTCCCCCGCCGACGTCCGGCCGACGCGCCAGCCGACGAGACCGCCACGCGAGCCTTTCCGATGGCGGCGGATCCGGCAGCCACCCAGCCGATGCGTCGGCCCGAGGGCCGCCACGGCGCGTCCCGGCCGGAGGGCGGTCTCGGCGCGTCCCGCGGGATGGGCGCACCGCCATCCGGCGAGGAGATCACCCAGCCGCTGCCTCCGCGCCGGCACAACCCGCTCGCCGAGGAGCCCACCCGCGCGTTCCGGATGACCGGTGAGCCTCCACCGACCCGTGCCGCGGGGCGGCCCGGTCCGTCGGCAGAGGAGACGCAGGCGATCCCCCAGGACCGGCCGGGCCGGTTCGCGCCGGCGGAGGATCTGCCGGCGTCCGTCGCGGAGCCGGTCTCCGGGCCGCCCGCGCCCCGCCGGGGCTTCACGCCCATCGTCATCGAGGGCACCATCATCGAGTCCCGCGACCTCACCGACCCGGTCGAGAGCAGCACACCGCCCGAGGCGGCCCGCCGGCCCAGCCCGGCCGAGACCGGCCCGCCACCGTTCGGCTCGACGCCTTCCGGTCCGAGCCTGTTCGGCTCATCGTCCCCCAGCCCCAGCCCCAGCCCGGCCGTGACCGCCCCGCCGCCGTTCGGCTCGGCGCCCTCCGACCCGGGCCTGTTCGGTCCGTCGTCCTTCGGTCCCAGCCCGTCGGCGCCCACGTCGTTCAACCCCGGTCAACCCACCCCGAGCCCGTCCATCCCGACTCCCGTGCTGCCGGCAGAGACCGGCGCTGGCCTAGCTGAGTCGCGCGTCGACGCCCCGGTCAGCGCCGACAGCGGTGGTTCGTCGGGCGGCCCGGTCGGTACGGGCCGGGCCGACACCGAGGGCGGCGGCGAGAGCCTGTTCGGGAGCGACGGTCCGGAGCCGTCGGCCGACCAGCCGGTGCCGGTCGAGTTCGAGCCGGCCAACACGGTCGAGGAGGACCTGCTCAGCGCCGCCGGCTCCGGCAGCACCGACACGTTCCTGTCCACCCTCCTGCTGGCCCGGGTGCTGCTGCCGGCGGCACCGGACTCGGTACGGGGAAGCCGCCCGGGAGACCCCGGCTTCGTCTGGCGCACCGGGCAGCTCGACGGCGAGACGTACGTGGTGGTCTACACGTCGTCCGAGCGCCTCGCCGACCATGTCGAGGGTGACGTCGACACGGTCCGGGTGAAGTTCGCCCAACTGATCCGGCGCTGGCCCGACGAGGACTGGTCGTTCGCCGTCAACCCGGGCACGCCGGTCGGCGCCAAGTTGCCCGGCGAGCAGATCGTCGCGCTGGCCAACTGGGCTGCCGAGGTGGGGCTCGGGGACGACCTGGAGGTGGACCAGGAGGAGGCGCCGGCCGTGGCCGAGCCCACCGCCCGTCCCCGGTACGCTCCCGCAGCGGTCGACCCGACCCGACCCACGGTCATGCAGAAGGCGATCGCGCCGAGCCAGCTCGCGTACTACCTGGATCGCGGCTACGACCGGGTGTCCGGGTTCGTGCACCGCGCCGGTGAGCTGTCCCACCTGACCACACCGACTCAGCTGCACGAGGCGCTCGGCCTCAGCTACCCCGGCTCACCGTTCGCCCCGGACGCCGAGGAGATCTACGTGCTGCGCTGGCCGGCGCACCGGCCCAGCCTCTACCGCATCCCGTACGGCGGGCAGAACGAGCCGGCGATGCGGGCCATGGAGGGCTGGGTCATCGAACGCCCGCCGTTCCGGGGCAACGGCTTCGCCCCGGGCGAGAGCAGCGACGTGGTGGCGGAGTTCAAGGTGGACAGCGCCCGCCTGCCGCACGGTGCCCAACTCTGGCGGATCGGCGCGGACGGCAGCGAGCGGGTGGTCGCCGAACTGGACACCGACTCGGTCACCTGGCGACGGGTCGGGGAGGCGTGATGCGCGACGGTTACGTGGCCCGCTGGCAGGGCCGGGAATACCAGGCCAGCCCGGACGGCGACGACATCCGCCTCTACCAGCCCGAGCCGGCTGAGGGCTTCGAGGAGGTCCGCGCGGGCCGCTACGTCCGGGTGCTGCCGGCGAGCGAGATCGAGGATCTGGCGTACGTGCGGACGACCTGCACCTGGCAGGGTCAGCCGTTCATCGTGCTCGGCGAGCATGACGCCTGGCTGCGGGTGGAATACACCGGCGGTCGTTGGCCGGTGGCCGAGGCGATGCGGCTGGAGGTCTTCGACTTCGGCGTCTACCAGGGTTGGGCACCGGCCGCCGAGGTCACCGACCTGCGCGAGCAGCGGGTCTGACCGGTCAGGTCTTCGCCCACCGCAGGATCTCACCGAGCACCAGATCCGGTGCCTCCAGGTGCGGGAAGTGCCCCACCCCGTCGAGCAGTCGCCACTCGTACGGGGCGACGACGTACCGACCGGAGCCCAGCGCGGTGCGGGGCAGGGAAGCGCCGTCCAGGGCGCCGTGCAGTTGCAGGGTCGGGGTGGACAGCGGCTTCTGCATCAGGCGGACGAACCGGTAACCGTGCAGTCGCAGCAGCGAGCGGAACGCCCAGCGGTAACCCTCGAGCGCGCAGAACGCGGCCTGCGGAATGCACATCGCCTCCCGGCACCGCTCGGCGTACGCCTCGAAGTCCGACCCGGCCACCCAGTGCGGGCCGCCCCAGCGGCGCATGATCTCGCCGACGGCTGCTGCGCCGTCGCGGGTCAGCACGTGCTCGTAGCGGGGTAGCTGGAACTTCAGCGCCGGGGTGGAGGCGGTGAACTGCCCGCGCGGGTCGGCGAAGATGGCGGCGCGCAGTCGCAGCGGGTGCGGTGCCCCCAGCACCACGAGCCGGCGGACGAGGGATGGGTGGAAGGACGCCACCGTCCAGGCCACCATGCCACCGAGGCCGCTGCCGACGATCGTCGCGGATCGTTCACCGAGCGCGCGGATCAGCCCGGCGATGTCGGCGGCGAGGGTGTAGCCGTCGTACCCCCGGGGTGGTTTGTCGCTGGCGCCGTAGCCGCGCAGGTCGACGGCGACCGCCCGGAAGCCGGCGTCGGCCACCGCAGGCAGCATCTGGTGCCAGGCCCACCAGTGTTCCGGGAAGCCGTGCAGGAACAGCACCATCGGCCCGGTGCCGGCCTCGACCACGTGGAACCGGCTGCCGTTGGCGCCGACGAAGCGGTGCGTCCACGGCCCCTCGGTGAGGACACAGGACTCGTCGACGGCCCCGCCGCGCTGGTCGGTCATGGCAGACAGCCTAGGACCCGGTGGCCGCAGGCGACCCTGGTGGTCGCGGTGAACAGGGGAAAGCCCCGGGTTGTCCCGGACGGCGACCGGGGGAGTCGGCTCGACCAGCCGATCGTGGCCATCCGGGCGGGTGTCCCACAAAGGGCGACGCCCGGGCAGGTGACCTGCCCGGGCGTCGCTTGTTGGTACGGGATCAGTGGTCAGCTGATCCGGATCTTCATCGAGGTGCCGTCCTGCTCCAGAACCTTGATCTTGACACCGGTCGCGGGGAGCTTGACGCCGTGGTTCGGCAGCTCCTCGTAGAAGTACTTCTTGGTGTCGTCGAACAGCGGCTCAGCGGCCTGGCCACGGATGTACTGCGGCTGGCTGTTGAGGTGCAGGGTGAACGAGTCCGCCTTGTTCAGGCTGAACGGGGCGTCGTACACCTGGATGCGGGCCCGCCACGGCGCGCCGGTCAGGTTGTAGATCGGGCGCGGGTGCGCGTCGATGTACAGGTTGCGACCCTCACCCGGGTGACCACCCGGGTTGGACGCGGACACCGGGGCGGTGTTGTTGTCGGAGAACCGGGTGTTCCAGTACGAGATGAGCAGGCCCTCCTGGTACGCGTAGTGGTCCACCCAGTCCGGGCGGGTGTTCGCGTAGCCGAAGAAGTACGGGCCGGTCTTCAGGTACTTGTCGTACGAGACGTACGACCGGTTGCCGGCGATGTAGAAGTTGTCGAACAGTCGGGTGTAGGTCGCCCCGACCACCTCGAACTTCGAAAGCGTCCAACCGGCGTCGGTCTCGGCGCCGTCGCTGAACACGGTCTGACCGTCGGCGGTCACGGTGATCGCGTCACCGAAGAAGCCGCCCTCGGAGACACCACCGTCGGTGACGTAGTGCAGGCGGACCTGCGCCACCTTGCCGGCGACCGAGGTGAGCGGGATGTTGATGTCGGCCCACGCGCCGTTGCTGCTGCCGTCGAGGGCCGGGCGGCCGGCGCCGTCGACGCCGATCGGCTGACCGTTGACCGTGCCGTCCAGGTCGGCCCAGGTCTGACCGCCGTCCGTCGACGCCTCGAAGTAGAGGTAGTCGTAGGTCTCCTCGATGCTGTACTTGCCCTTGAGCGACAGCGCCGCCGTGGACTTGCCGGTCAGGTCGAACGTCCTCGTCATCTTGCTGTCGAGGTCGTCCTCGTTACCGGAGAAGTACTGCTTGGAGCCCTCGAACGGTGCGCCGTAGTTGAACGTGTACTCCCGCTGGGGAAGTACGACAACGGCGGCCTGTGCCTTCTCGGAGTTGTACTCCTGCGGGCCGAGCTCCAGCGAGCGCTTCTGCCCCGCCACGATCACCTCGTAGTCGAGCCAACCGAGCTGGAGCTTGTTCCACGCGCCGAGGTCGCCGCCCCGGTCGCCGATGCCGACGTCGTTCTTGGCGCCGAGCCGGCTCTGGGCCATCAGGGTCCAGTGCTCGTTGTTGTTGTCCGCGGGGCCGTAGTCGTCCGGCAGGCCGAGGTCGTGGCCGTACTCGTGGTAGAAGACGCTGCGGCCACCGTTCTCCGGCTGGATCGTGTAGTCGCGGATCCAGACGCCGGTGTTGCCGATCTGGGTGCCACCGATCGGGAAGTTCGGCGGGCCCACGGGCGAGCTGTTGAACGCCGACCAGCGGTGGCTCCAGATGGCGTCCTCACCCTGCTGCGGGTCACCGTCGGCCTGGTCGCCGCCGGAGTGGACGATCTGGAAGTGGTCGATGTAGCCGTCCGACTCGTTGAAGTCGCCGTCACCGTCGTAGTCGAAGCGGTCCCACTGGTCGAAGGACTTCATCTCGGTCGCGATCTGCGCGTCCGTCCGCCCCTTGGCCTTCTGGTCTGCCACCCACTGGTTGGCGGCGTCGCGGATCAGGTTCCAGGTGTTCGGGCAGACGTTGTCGGCGCAGACAGCCGGGTCGCCGGTCGGGTCGTCGTCGGCCTTCGGGTCGTCGGAGCGACCGTAGCGGGCCTCGTTGTACCGGACCTTGACCCAGTCGGTCACCTCACCCTCGACGGTGTAGCGACCCGAGGACTGCGCCTCGTAGTACTGCTTGAGCGACTCGTCGCCCGGGTTGGTGCCGAAGTAGAGCTGGCGGAAGTGCTCCGGGCTGAAGTCCGGCTGCCAGATGGTGGAGTTGTCCACGGCCCGGTTGGGCTCGGGGATCTTGTTGTGCAGTGGACCCTGGAACGTCGACGGTCCGGCGATGTCCGGGTTCATGTCCTTGTCCGGGTAGGACGGGTGCCGCTCGTCCCCGAACTCGGCCAGGATCACGAAGATCTTGTCGGTCCGCTCACGCTTGAGCTCGACGTACTGGTCCTTCGTCGCCTGAGCGCCGACGGAGCGCGCCTTGGCGTTGGTGGCCGTCTTGCCGACCTGGCCGACCTTGACGACGGTGCTGCCGTTGCGCTCGATCGGCTTGCTGCGCCCGCTCAGCACGTCGGCGAGACCCTGCTCACGCAGCTCGCGGCGCTTGTCCTCGAGCTTGTCGGGGAGTTCGTCCTTCAGCGCCTGTGGTTCGGCAGCGGCCGGAGCTGCTGCCGGCAGTTTGGGCTGCGGGGCGGCCGAGGCGGACGGGCCGAACGCCAGGCCTGTCGCCGTCAGTGAGAGCCCGAGCAGACCCACTGCGACTTTGCGCACGTGGTACCTCCGGTGTGAGGGAACCGGCCCAACGGGGGTACGGGCCGGTGGGAGATCGATCCCACGAGTGGGACCATTGGTGAACATAGTTACTGGCGGGACGGGTGGGAAGACGAACGCGTCGATTTGTTGCAAGATTTTGTTGGGAATGCTTTTCACCGTCACATACCGGCGCTTCATCAGCCATGCTGACCAGCGATGATTGGCCGCCTCCCGTATACAGCGACCCATTTCGATCAGTTTGATCGATGTACGACAGTGGGGCCGGCAGCGTCTCCGCCACCGGCCCCACCGTTTCAGTTGTCGAACCGCGAAACCGTTACTTCTTGGCCGGCGTCACGTAGATCTGGGCGGACGAGTTGTCGGCGGCCGCCTTCTTGATGGTGAGCGAGACGCCGTAGTTCACGCCGGCGTCGCCCGGGTTGCCGGTGCCCAGCACGATCGCGCCACCGCCAAGGGTCACGCCGTAGAACTCCGGCGCCGGGCTGCCGTCCGGGTGGGTGACCCGGGTGGTGTACGGGGCGTTGTTGCGCGACGGCAGAACCACCGACGCGTCGTTGTCCCGTGCGTAGGCAGCGCCGTCGCGCATCTCGATGCCCGGGTACCAGCCCTTGGCGTCGGTGAACGCCTTCACCGGCGGCAGCCCCTTGAACTTCGTGCAGTACGCGCTGTACGGCTCGTCCGCGGCCTCCAGGCACTCCGTGAACGGGTACGTCCGGTTCAGCGTGAACGCCGCGTTCGACGACTGCGGGCGGCTGGGCAGGTTGTCCGTCACCGACGGGTCCTTCACCGCCGCCTCGCCGGTGCGGCGCAGCGGGTCGAAGTGCGAGTCGACGATGAGCAGCCCGCCCTTCGCGCCGTAGCTGGGCAGCGCGGTCATCTGCCCGGTGACGTGGTTGACGTCGCCGAGCGCGGTGTCCCGGTACCAGACCAGCATGCCCGGGGCGTTGTAGGAGATCCGGTCGACCTTCCACGCCTCGTGCGAGTAGATGGTGTCGTAGGCGTACTTGAGGCCCTTGTCGAAGCCGTCGAAGTTGCGCCACTCCGCCAGGTAGTACTGGGCGTGCACCTCGGTGCCGCTGGAGACCTTCCAGCCCCCGCCGGTGGTGTCGACGAAGGTGCCGCCGGTGGCCGTCCAGCCGTTGGCGCCGCCCTCCACGTCGTCACTCCAGGTGGTGGCGCCGCCGCCGGTGACCGAGAAGTCGTCGACGAACCAGTTGCGCTCCTCGAACGCCTCGTCGGTGGCCAGACGCAGCCGCACCTGGACCGTCGTCCCGGCGTACGCCGACAGGTCGACGTAGTCGTGCCGCCAGCCGTCGGTGCTGCCGGTCAGGCCGTACTTCTTGCCGCCGAAGTCGTTCATCCGGCCGTTCGGGTCCGGGTAGCCGTCCGGCGTGGTGACCACCGTGCCGCCCTCGTCGTACACCTTCTGCTCGGTCCAGGTCGTGCCGCCGTCGGTGGAGAGCTCGACGAAGCCGTAGTCCCAGTCCTCCTCGATGATGTAGTTGTTCCACATCCAGAACTTCGAGTCGGCGGCCGCCGGCACGTCGACCGAGCGGCTCAGCTTGACGTCGGCCCACTCCTGGTCGTTGTTGCTGTGCCACATCTTGGTGCCGCTGTGCGGGGTGGCTAGCGTCGTCACCTTGTCCGGCAGGTCGACCTTGATGCCGTCCTCGGAGTCGATCGGGGTACGCGACGTCTGGCCGAGCTTCACCTCACGCGGGTTCGACCCGGGGCGGATGGTCAGCGGGTCGGCCCAGCCGAGCACCCACTTGTCCCAGATGCCCATGTGCGTCGGCAGCGCCTGGAAGATCTCACCCGAGTGCGAGCCCGAGGCCATCAGGTCCCAGAAGTCCACGTCGGAGTCGGCGTTGCCGGACGTGTCGTAGAGGTCCGGCAGGCCCAGGTCGTGGCCGAACTCGTGGGCGAAGACGCCGACACCGGCGTCCTCCGGCTGCACGATGTAGTTCGACGCCTTGAGGTTGGTGCCCGGGATGGTGTAGCCACCGGCGACCGTGGAGGAGTGCGCCCACACGGCGTACACACCCTCGGCGCCGCCGCCACGGGACTTGCCCTGACCGGCGTGCACAAGCACGAGGTGGTCGATCACGCCGTCCGGCTCGAAGACGTTGCCGTCACCGTCGCGGTCGGCCTGGTCCTCGATGTCGTAGTCGGCCCACGGGAAGTTCGGGTCCTTCGCGACGAGCGCGTCGATCGCGTCGGTCGCCAGGCGGCCCGCGCCGGCCGGGTTGTCCGGGTGGCCGTTCATCGACTGCTCACGGCCGGGAACCCACGCGCCGGTCTCGTCCTGGAAGCAGCGGTTCGCCGCGTACCAGCCCTCCGAGTGCGGCACGGTGATCCACGGGCTGGCCTGCCCGTCCACCGTGTACGCGTTCTTGGACATCTCCAGGTACATGTTGTGCATGGTGCGACCGGACAGGTCGATGCCCTTCTTGCCGTCCGGGCCCTTCAGGTCCGTGCGGACCCGCTCGGTGATGCCCTTCTTGCTGTAGAGCATCTTGTTGTAGTGCGACGGCGAGAAGTCCGGCACCCACATCGAGTTGTTGTCCTCGTGGGGCAGCCGCGACGGGTCCGGGATCTTGTTGTGCTTCGGGCCGTTCTGCACCGTGCCCGGCACGCAGGTGCGGTCCTCGAACACCGTCTTCGGGACCATCACGTTCGTGAAGTCGTCGTTGGCCTTGTCGTTGAACTCGACAAGCAGCGTCAGCAGCTTCGCCGTCTGGGTGGTCGGCGCCTTCTTGAACTTGCGGGGGTTCTGGCCCGTCTTCAGCGACTTGGCCTCGTCCTTGGCCAACTGCCGAGCGGTCACCGGGTTGCCCCGGGCGTGCTTCCGGTCGAAGGCGCGCGCGGACTCGGCGGCAGGGGTGTAGACGCCACCCTTGCCCTTCACCTCACGGCCGGTGGTGTCCGGCTGTACCTCGGGCTCGGCGTAGTTGATGTAGTGCTCGTCGGCGCCGATCACCGCCTGGGGGGTGCCGGACGACGGCTGGGCTGCCGCACTGCCACTCACGGTCAGTGATGTGGCCGCGAGGGCGATGGCGGGCAGCGCGACGAGTAGCCGTCGCCGCGCCCTGGACTGCGGTTTGTGGTTCATGCCGCTCCGTTTCTCGGGCATGGAGAGGAGGACGTTGGCGTGGCCGACCATCGAAACGATGTCTGTCGAACTCTGCCAACCTGCGTGAACCTAAAGCACAACCGGCCGAAAGGACAGTGGTGGACGCCGCCTGTGCCCGTTCAGCTTCTCCCGACTCCTCCGACCGACCGATGTGACACCAGTGGGACGCCGCGCACCGCACCCGTAAGACATGACGGAGGGTGGCGGTCCGCGTGGACCGCCACCCTCCAATGGGTACGCCTACCGTCAGTCCTCGTCCGACTTCGCGCCGCTCATCCCCGAGGAGATCAGGTCCATCACCGACGAGTCCTGCAACGTGGTCACGTCGCCGAGCGACCGATTCTCCGCCACGTCCCGCAGCAACCGGCGCATGATCTTGCCGGAGCGGGTCTTGGGCAGCTCCGGCACCAGCATGATCTGCCGCGGCTTGGCGATCGGACCGAGCGTCTTCGCCACGTGGTTGCGCAGGTCGGCGATGAGCTGCTCACCCGCGTCGCCGCTGATGTCCGTGCTGCCCCGGGGGATTGCGAACGCGACGATCGCCTGCCCGGTGGTCGGGTCCGTCGCGCCGACGACCGCCGCCTCGGCCACCGACGGGTGCGACACCAGCGCCGACTCCACCTCGGTCGTCGAGATGTTGTGCCCGGACACCAGCATCACGTCGTCCACCCGGCCGAGCAGCCAGATGTGCCCGTCGTCGTCCTTCTTCGCGCCGTCACCGGCGAAGTACATGCCCTGGAAACGCGACCAGTAGGTCTCGATGAAACGGTCGTCGTCACCCCAGATGGTGCGCAGCATCGACGGCCACGGCTCACGCAGCACCAGATAGCCGCCTCCACCGTTCGGCACCGACTGGCCCTGGTCGTCCACCACGTCGGCCACGACGCCCGGCAGTGGCGTCATCGCCGAACCCGGCTTGGCCGCGGTCACCCCCGGCAACGGCGAGATCATGATCGCGCCCGTCTCGGTCTGCCACCAGGTGTCCACCACCGGCAGCTCGCCCCGGCCGATGTGCTGCCGGTACCAGATCCACGCCTCCGGGTTGATCGGCTCACCGACGCTGCCGAGCAGGCGCAGCGACGACAGGTCGAAGCCGGCCGGAATGTCGTCGCCCCACTTCATCATCGTCCGGATCAGGGTGGGAGCGGTGTACAGGATGCTCACCCCGTACTTGTCGACGATCTCCCAGAACCGGCCCTTGTGCGGCGTGTCCGGGGTGCCCTCGTACATCACCTGGGTGGCGCCGTTGGAGAGCGGGCCGTAGACGATGTAGGAGTGCCCGGTGACCCAGCCGATGTCGGCCGTGCACCAGTAGACGTCGGTCTCCGGCTTCAGGTCGAACACCGCGTGCGTCGTGTACGACGCCTGGGTGAGGTAACCGCCGGTGGTGTGCAGGATGCCCTTCGGTCGGGCCGTGGTGCCGCTGGTGTAGAGGATGAAGAGCGGGTGCTCGGCATCGAACGGCTGCGCGGTGTGCTCGGCCGACGCGGTCTCCACCGTCTCGTGCCACCAGTGGTCCTTCTCCGACCACGCCACGTCCTCGCCGGTGCGGCGAACCACGAGCACGTGCTCCACCGACGGGGAGCTGGCCACCGCCTCGTCCACAGTGGGCTTCAACGCCGACGGCTTGCCACGGCGGTAGCCACCGTCCGCGGTGATCACCACCTTGGCGCTGGCGTCCTGGATCCGGTTGCTCAGCGAGTCCGCGGAGAAGCCACCGAAGACCACGCTGTGCGCGGCGCCGATCCGGGCGCACGCAAGCATCGCCACTGCCGCCTCCGGGATCATCGGCAGGTAGATGGCCACCCGGTCGCCGGCGGTCACCCCCAGGTCGGTCAGCGCGTTCGCCGCCTGGCAGGTAAGCGCGTGCAGGTCGGCGTACGTGATGGTGCGGGTGTCGCCCGGCTCGCCCTCCCAGTGGATCGCCACCTTGTCGCCCCGGCCCGCCTCGACGTGCCGGTCCAGGCAGTTGTACGCGACGTTGAGCTGCCCACCCACGAACCACTTCGCGAACGGCGGGTTCGACCAGTCGAGCACCTCGTCCCACTTCTTCGACCAGGCCAGCCGATCGGCCTGCTTCGCCCAGAAGGCCAGCCGGTCGGCCTCAGCCTCGGCGTACGCGTCGATGGTGACGTTGGCGTGCGCGGCGAGTTCGGCCGGCGGGGGGAACTGGCGCGTCTCGTTCAGCAGATTGGCCAATGCCTCGCTCATGCCGTGACTCCTCATCCTCGGGGTGACCTGCGTCTCGATGGCACGAGGGTAGTCGCGGGGCCCTCGACCGGCCACGGCTGCCCACTCCGTCGCGCCGAGCGGCCCCCGTCGCGCGCCCGACGGCCCGTCCCGGGCCGGCGTCCCGTGTCCGGCGGGCTGCTGGATCAACACGGGTTCCTTAGAGACGCGGTGTTCAGGCCGGGCGGACAGCCCGACTTCATGGAACGCGTGATGACCATGTCCAGAACGGGTCCCAGCCTGACTGGGCGGCCGGGCGTTGCGCGCGTTCCAGGCGAAAGGGCTGAGTCGGGGTGAGGCGTCGCACCGGGCGGGTGGTCCCGGTCGCGTTGCCGGCGGGTGCGGCCCGCCGCGCCGGGACGGGTCGTTAGCGTGGCGGGGTGACCACCGACCCGCTCGCGCCCCTGCTCGCGCTCGCCGACATCACCGCCGCCGTCGAGCAGGCCCGAGAGAGGTTCGACCAGGCGCTCGGGCACCGGGCGCTGCGTCGGCACGGTGGACAGGTCGCCGCCGAGGTCAGCCTGCGCTCCGCGGTGGCAAGCGCGGCTCTCGAGGGGGCCGTCCACGAACGGGAGGCGGTCCGGGCCGGCACGGTCACCGACCCGGCGCTCCAGGGGGCGCTGCGGGTCGCCGGAGCGCTGCCGGGCCTGAGCGAGCTCTGGCCCAAGGCACCCCGCCAGGCGCTCGCGAAACTGCACGTGCTCGCCGCCCGAGACCTCGTGTCGGAAGCCGAGCTGGGTCGCCCGGTCGCCGACCCGGTGGTCGCCACCCGGCTGGACGGGCTTGCCGGCCTCCTAGCCGGCGGCACGAAGGTCTCCCCGCTGGTGCTCGCCGCTGTCGTACACGGGGAGTTGCTGAACCTGCGCCCGTTCGCCGGGCCGTCCGGCGTGGTGGCCCGGGGCGCCGCCCGGTTGGTGCTGCTCGCCAGCGGCCTCGACCCACGTGGCCTGCTCGCCGTCGACGTCGGGCACCGCGAACGGGAGCCCGAGTACGTCGGCGCTGCCGGCGCCTTCGCCACCGGCACCCCGGATGGGCTGCGCTCCTGGCTACGCCACTACATGGCCGCCGTCGAGGTCGGCGCGGACCAGCTCACCGCCATCGGAGACGAGATCCTCGCCGCCACCTGACAAGTCCCGCCGCCCCGCAGCAACCCGCCCCGGACCGCCCCGCCCCGCGCGTCGCGCCCCGCCCCCGACCCGCCTCGCGCGTCGATCAAGGAGTTGTGGTGCCTCACAGAAGGTGCCAACGGGTCGAATACGGCCACCACAACTCCATGATCGACCCGGAGGGCGAGTGGAGTTCGCGTGGGGGGGGGGTGTCCCTATGGGTTTCGTCAAGCGGAGATCGGCGTGACTGGGCGGGGTTGGTAGGGGATCTTGTCGCGGAGCATGGCGAACAGGACGTCGCAGCGGCGTCGGGCGAGGCAGATGAGGGCGGCGTTGTGGCGTTTGCCTTCGGCGCGTTTGCGGTCGTAGTAGGCCCTGCTGACGGGGTCGGCTAGGGACGCGAACGCGGCGAGGTAGAACGCGCGTTTGAGGTTCTTGTTGCCGCCGCGGGGTGGGTATTCGCCGCGGATGCTGCTGCCGGATCGTCGGGTCACGGGTGCCAGGCCGGCGTAGGCGGCGAGGTGGCCGGGGGTGGCGAAGGCGGTGCCGTCACCGACTTCGAGCAGGATCCGGGCTGCGGTCCTGACACCGACGCCGGGCATCGAGGTCAGGACCGGGGCAAGAGGGTGAGCATCCAGCATCCTCTCAACCTGTGTGGCGACCTGGTCGCGTTGGCGCAGGACATCGCGGAGGCTGTCGGCGAGGCGAGGCAGGATCGTCTCCGCAGCCTGAGTGCCCGGGACCGTGACGGTCTGCTCGTCGAGGGCGGTGATGATCTGCTCCACCAGGCGTTCACCCATGCGGGGCGCGTGCACCGCGGCGATGGAGAGCAACTTGCGGCGGCCGGACTTGCGCAGCCCGATCGGACCGCCGCAGCGCGACAGCAGTTCCAACACAGCTCTGTGGTGCACCTTCGGGCCCAGCACCCGTTCTAAGGCGGGATGGATCTGCGTCAGCAGGCCCCGAATCCGGTTGGACACCCGGGTGGCTTCGCCGGCGAGGTCGTCGTCGAAGCCGACCAGGACCTCCAGCTCGGCCAGAGCCTCGTCGCCGGTGTCGACCCGCCGCAGCGTGTGCGGCAGGGCGCGGGCCGCGTCAGCGATGACATAGGCATCACGGGCATCGGTCTTCGCGTTGGCGGGGTGCAGGTCCGCGATGCGTCGCATGGCCAGGCCGGGCAGGTAGGCCACCTGATGCCCACATGCCCGAGCCACCGCGACCGGCAAGGCGCCGATCGAGGCCGGCTGGTCGACTACCACCAGAACCCGGCCATGGCGGGCGAGTTTGTCGAACAACTGCCGCAGCCGGACCTCGGTATTCGGCAACGGCGCGTCGTGCAGCCGCTTGCCGTCCGGAGCCAACCCGACCGCGTGGTGATCACCCTTACCGACGTCCAAGCCCAGGAAGACGCCATACCCGTCGCGCACCAGACCCGCCTCCACGCATCGCATCGTGGCCTCGGCCGCAGTCAGGGCGTCGGACTGCCGGCAGCCACGTTACGAAGAGACCTACCCCAACACGGGTGGCCGTGTCCCTATCAGCGGTCCGCCGACGCCACCCGACCCGGCGACAACACCCCCCGGATCATCCGAACGACAGGGGCAGGAAGTCATACCGGGCCGGGCGACCGAGAGTCCCCGGCTGGGGACGATCAAAAAGGTAACGGGTGGGGCGGGGGTCAGGCGGTGGTGGCGGCTCGGGTGCGGCGGTGCCGGCCGTACCAGGCGATGCCGATGGCCACACCCACCCCGACCCCCAGGGCCGCCGCCGCCACCGGGACCGCGGGGCGTTCCCGCAGCCGCCGGCCCAGCGGGATCGGGTGCCGGAACTCCAGCACCGGCCACGCGTTCTCCGAGGCCAGCTTGCGCAACTGCCGGTCCGGGTTGACCACACTCGGGTGGCCGACGCACTCCAGCAGCGGGCGATCGCTGTACGAGTCGGAGTAGGCGTACGAGTCGGCCAGGTCGTAGTCCCGGACGGCAGCCAACTCGGTGACCGCCTCGACCTTGCTCGGGCCGGCCGCGTAGAACTCGACCTCGCCGCTGTACCGGCCGTCCCGCACCGTCATCCGGGTGGCGATCACGTCGGTCACCCCGAGCAGCTCGCCGATCGGTCGGACCATCTCCTCGCCGGACGCCGACACCAGCACCACGTCCCGCCCGGCGGCCTGGTGCTCCTCGATCAGGGCGGCGGCTTCGGCGTACACGTAGGGGTTGATCAGCTCGTGCAGCGTCTCCGCGACGATCTGGCGGACCTGTTCCACCTGCCAGCCCTTGCAGAGCGCGGCCAGGTAGTCCCGTGTTCGGGCCATGGTCTGCTCGTCGGTGCCGCCCAGCCGGAACATCAGCTGCGCGTACGCCGACTTGACCACGTCACGCCGGGTGATCAGCCCGTCCCGATAGAACGGCCGACCGAACGCCAGGGCGCTCGACTTGGCGATGACGGTCTTGTCCAGATCGAAGAAAGCGGCACTTCGGCCCACGGCGCGAAAGTCTAGCCGGATGGTCTATCGTCGGCGGGTGCCCGGGGTCATGCAACCCCTCAGACCTGCGGGCTGGCACCACCACCTCCGCTCCGCGTGATCACGCTCACACTCTGCGAGGAGAATTTCGCAGTGAGTGGAGGCGGCACCACTCGACGTGACGGGCGCGCTCAGGCAGACTTGTCCGTACGACGAGCATTCACATCTTCGAAACAGGCAGACCCTCAGCGGTTGCACCCCCCGTGACCGCTGAGTGGTTCGGCTCGACCCCCCCGGAGCCGAACCTTCGACGACCCCCGTCTCCCCCCGACGGGGGTCGTCCCTTTCTGCTGGAAACGCTCCACCACAGCTCACAAGTCGTCCTCCGGCCCGTCCAGACCGCCCAGAGACGGCGTTCCGCGGTCGCAGGTAGAGCAGAGAAGCCGGGGAGCCGCCGACCGCCTCCGGGGCGCGGGCGGCATGGTCGTTTGGTTGAGCTTCGTGGATGTCTGCCGGTGGCCCGTCACTGCCGGCCGCATGGCGTTGGTCGAGACGCCGTCGGCGACCAGCCAGGTGGCGCAGGCGTGCCGCGAGTCGTGGAGCCATGTCCCCCCGACAGCCGTGGCGGCTACGACTCCTTGGGTCGGCGTTGCCGGCAGGCCAGAAACCTGCTCGGAGTCCCCGCCGTCCAATCCGTGGGCCCCCTGGATTCCGCGTGCCGTGTAATTTGCCAAACGGGACGGCAGAGGAGGGACAGGTGGCTGCTGGGGGCCTCTCGTCGAAGCGGCTGGCCCGGGTGCAGGGCTTGCTCGAGCACCACGTCGAGTCCGGCTTCGTCCCGGGCATGGTGGCCGTTCTCGCCCGCCACGGCGAGGTGCACATCGAGGCGACGGGCCAGCTCGCGTTCGAGGGCCCCGGGTCACAGACGCCGATGGCGGGCGACACGATCTTTCGGCTGGGCTCGATGACGAAGCCGATCGTGGCCGTGTGCGCGATGACTCTCGTCGAGGACTGCACGCTTCGCCTCGACGACCCGGTCGACGATCTCCTCCCGGAGTTGGCGGGCATGACAGTTCTTGTCGACCCGCACGGTCCACTTGACGACACCGTCCCGGCGTCACGCCCGATAACGCTGCGGGACATCCTGGCCGGCACCCTCGGCACCGGAATGGTCCCCGCCGAGCCGGGAACCGTCCCGATCGCCGACGCGCTTGACGCACTCGAATATCCGTCGCCGGACGAGTGGATCCGCCAACTCGGAGCGCTTCCCCTCGTCCACCAGCCAGGCGAGCACTGGATGTACGACACCGCCGCCAACGTGTTGGGCGTGCTCATCGCGCGCGCCACCAGCAAGTCCTTCGGGGACGCCGTCCGCGATCGGGTCTGCGAGCCGCTCGGAATGACCGACACCGCCTTCAGCGTGGGCGGCGAGAGCATCTACCGGTTGGCGACCGCGTACGAGCAGGACAACGCCGCCACCGGCGAGCCGATCGTCGAGGATGCCCCCGACGGGCGGTTCAGCCGACCGCGGATGTTCGAGTCCGGTGGCGGCGGGCTCGTCTCGACGGCAAACGACTACCTCGCCTTTGGCTCGGCGCTGCTCGCGGGCGGCGCTTACCGTGGCGAACGGGTGCTGTCGCGGCCGGCGGTGGCGCTGATGACGAGCGACCACCTGACCCCGGCGCAGAAAGCTGTCTCTGGTTTCTGGCCCGGATACTTCGACGCCATCAGCTGGGGTCTGGGCATGTCGGTCCGGACCCGCCGCACCCACCTCGGTCCCTCGGTCGGCAGCTACGGATGGCCCGGCTTCTATGGCACCGCCTGGTACAACGACCCCGCCGAAGACCTGACGACGATCCTGCTCATGCAGCGTGCACACGCGGGCGACCAGCGGCTGCCGATGTGGCACGACTTCTGGACCACCGTCTACCAGGCGATCGACGACTGACCGCAGCGTTCGTTCCCGTTTGGCTGCGGTCGCCCTCGGCCACGCGGTAATCCTGTTCCCCGCAGCGACACAAGCCACTGTGAGTGTCGTCGAGGCAATGGGGGTTCGGGTGGGTCCACCGAACAAGCGGGACGAGGACTGGTTCACCAGGCTCTACGCCGCCGAGTACGAGCACATGGTCCGATACGGCCTGCGCCGGCTCGCTGACCGGGACCTGTCCGTGGAGCTTGCCCAGGAGGTCTTCGTTGTCGCCTGGCGTCGCCGCGCCGACGTTCCGGAGCGCAGCCTGCCCTGGCTCTACGGGGTGGCCCGGCGCCTCCTGGCGAACCAGTGGCGGTCACGGCGCAGGGTCCCGGACCTCCTCTCGATCACCGGTGTCGACCTTGAGCGATTGGCCGGATCGTCGGGTGCCGACACAACCGTCGGAGTCGCCGACATCCGGGCCGCTCTGGCCACCCTCAACGACCTCGACCAGGAAATCCTCCGGTTGGTCGGCTGGGAGGAGCTGACGGTGTCCGAGGCGGCCGGTGTCCTGGGTTGCACCGGGGCGACCGCCGCGGTGCGCCTGCATCGCGCCCGCCGCCGTCTTGCCGAAGCGATGTCGGACCGCCCCGTGCCGACCCGGCGCAGCCCGTTGTTGGCGACCATTCGAGAGGATCTGTGATGTTCGGAGCAGAGCGAACCCGTACTCTTCTCGGCCCGGCCGACCCAGCCCGGAGCGTCGAGGTCGGGCCACCGTCGGTCCCGGCCCGCGAGCTGATCGAGCGCGCCAGCGCTACCGGAACGGTGGCCGGGCGTCGTCGCGTAGGCCCCACCCGCCGGCTGGTTCTGGCGGCCGGCACCCTTGCGGTCGCGGTCGGCGCCGTGGCGGTGTTCCAGCCGTTCGGCGGGGCCGCACCGGGCACTCCTGGCGAACCGGCCGCGGAGGCGGGGTTGGTGCTCGTGCCGGTCACGTACCAGTTCGACGCGGACCCGCCGGCCGCCGGCCCGCAGCTACGCATGCTGGCCGACAAGATCAAAGATGCGGGGTACGACCACCAGCGTGGGCGGTACATGTATCACCACGCGAAGGTGTGGGGTGACCCGGTGGTGACGTCCGACGACGGCCGCCACCACGTGGCCTTCGCTCACGAGACGCAGATTTGGCAGGCCACCGACGGGACCGGCAACCAGATCGACACGGAACTTGAGCCGCAGTACCCCGACCAGGAGTCTCGGGACTACTGGCAGCGCGAAAGCATCGCGCGACCGGCAGCCACCGGCACGCCCGCACCGAACGTCGTTCCGCTACCGCCGAGGGAACTCAGCCAGCCGTCGGACGTCCCGTCCGAGCTGCGCGAGCTGCTGAAGGTCCAATACGGCGCGGGCGTGGCGAGTAAAGAGGTGAGCACCCTCTACGGGCGGTACGTCGTGACCCGTGCGACCCGGGCGGCGGTCTTGCGGGTCCTCGCCGAGGTGCCCGGCTTCCGCTGGCGGGGGCAGGTCACGGACCGCGCCGGCCGACATGGAGTCGCCATCACCTTCGACGACCGCGAGCACGACGCGCAGTCTCTGCTGATCTTCGATCCGAAGACGGGCGAGCTGCTCGCCCATGAGCGGCTGACCCTGTCGCCCATACGGATCAGCGCGTACAAGGTGATCCTCGATACCGCCTGGACCGACCGGGTCGGCTGACCGTCGACTTGTGTGGCCGCTCCGTCAGGGGGTGGCCCTGTCGTGTGCCCGCAGCGGCGGTAGCTGCGGCGTTGCCCACGTGCGTAGCAGATCAACTGCGTCGGCGGGAGTTTTCCACAGGCCACCGGATTGTCCACAGACGAGGACATCGGAGCGGCTCGCGAGGCGGATTTCGAGCAGGGTCGGCGGCATACCCGAGCCCGACCGCTGGAGGCCGCGATGCCACCCCGTACCACGGTTCCGCCGATCCGCCGGCTCCCGCTGGTCGTCACCGGCGACGACGATCTGCTCGACGATGTGCTCCGGCTCGCCGCCGTCGGCGGCACGGAGGTCGAGCTTGCCCGCGACCCTGCGGCTGCCCGCACCCGTTGGCTTCCCGCACCGCTGGTGCTGCTCGGCGCCGATCAGGCGCAGGCGTGTCTGCGGGCCCGGTTGCCGCAGCGGCCGCGGCTGGTGTTGGTCGGCCGGGCTGGTCAGCTCGACCCCGGCTGGCAGGTCGCCGAGCTGATCGGGGCCGAGCACGTCGCCGCACTGCCGGCCGCTGAGCCGTGGTTGGTCGATCGCTTCGCCGAGCACGACCCGGACCGTCCGACCGGAGCCGGCGCCCGGGTCGTCGCGGTCCTTGGCGGTCGGGGCGGGGCCGGCGCGAGCGTGCTCGCCGGTGGTCTCGCGGTGACCGCCGCCCGCGCCCGGCTGCGCACCCTTTTGGTCGACGCCGACCCGCTCGGTGGTGGTCTCGACCTTGTGCTGGGCTGGGAGCAACTGGAAGGCCTGCGCTGGCCGTCGCTGACCAGCGCCGACGGGCGGGTGGACGCCCCAGCGCTGGTGCAGGCCCTGCCCAGCCGGGGTGATCTCGTGGTGCTCTCATGGGATCGCGGCGAGATGCTGGCGTTGCCGGCGACGGCGATGGCGGCGACAGTCGACGCGGCCCGGCGTGGTCGCGACTTCGTGGTGATCGATCTGCCCCGGCAGTTGGACGACGCGGCCGTGGTGGCTCTGCAAGCCGCCGACCAGGCGCTCGTCGTCGTGCCTGCGGAGTTGCGTGCCACCGCGGCGGCGACCCGGGTGGTGGCCGCTGTCGCCCCGCACTGCGCCGCGCTCTCGGTGGTGGTGCGCGGGCCTGCTCCGGGGCGGTTGCGGGCGACCGAGGTGGCACGCGCGCTGGGCCTCCCCCTGGCCGGCACGCTGCGCCCCGAGCCGGGGCTCTGCCGCGGGCTGGAGCGCGGCGAAGCGCCGGCCGCCGGCGGTAAGGGCCCACTGGCCGCGCTCTGCCAACAGATCGTCACCGACCTCACCGGCGTGCCGGCTACGGGTGCGGCATGAGCGCCGAGTCGGAGGACGGCACGCTCGCCGCCCGCGTACGACAGCGGATCGCCGCCGCCACCACCCCGGTCACCGCCGCGGCGATCGTCTCCGCGGTACGCGCCGAGCCCACCGCCGCAGTGCTCGGTGACACCGCCATGCTGCGGATCGCCGACCGGGTCCGTGACGACCTCGTCGGCGCCGGGCCGTTGGCGCCGCTGCTCGCTGACCCGGAGGTCACCGACGTCCTCGTCAACGGCACACGGGTCTGGGTCGACCGTGGCTCGGGGCTGCACCAGGTCGCCGTCCCGGTGGGCTCGGTGGAGGACGTCCGCCGGCTGGCGCAGCGGTTGATCGCAAGCGCTGGGAGGCGACTCGACGACGGTTCCCCGTACGCGGACGCCCGGCTTCCCGACGGCACCCGGCTGCACGCCGTGTTGCCGCCGGTGGCGACCGAAGGCCCCTACCTGTCCCTGCGGACCTTCCGACACCGGCCGTTCACCCTCGACGAGTTGGTGCGTCAGGGGACGGTGCCGCGACCGCTCGCGCCTCTGCTCGCCGCCGTGGTCGCAGCCCGGCTGGCGTATCTGGTGACCGGGGGCACCGGGTCGGGCAAGACGACTCTGCTCAACACCCTGCTGGGGATGGTGCCGGCCACCGAACGGATCGTGCTGGTCGAGGACGCCGCCGAACTGCGTCCAGGGCATCCGCACGTGGTGGGACTTCAGGCGCGTACCGCCAATGTCGAGGGCACCGGTGTGGTCAGTCTGGCGGACCTGGTCCGACAGGCGTTGCGGATGCGCCCGGACCGACTGGTGGTCGGGGAGTGCCGGGGCGGTGAGGTGGTCGATTTGCTGGCCGCGCTCAACACCGGCCACGACGGGGGCGCCGGCACGCTGCACGCCAACACCCCGTCGGACGTGCCGGCCCGGTTGGAGGCGCTCGGCCTGCTGGGTGGTTTGCCGCGCGCCGCGCTGCACGCCCAGGTGGCCGCCGCGTTGCAGGTGCTGTTCCAGGTGCGCCGTGGTGACCGGGGTCGCGTCCTGGAGTCGGTCTGCCTGCTGCTGCCCGAGGGGCCCGAGCGGCTCGTGACAGTGGTGCCCGCCTGGGTGCGCGGCAGCGGGCTTGGGCTCGCTGCCCGTGCTCTCGGGGCGCTGCTGCGGGAGCGGGGGGTGGCGGTGCCGCCCATTCTCAGCGAGCCGTGGCCCGGATCGGCGGGCCCGGCATGACCGGCGCGACGATGCTGGTGGCGGCGCTGCTCCTGTTCGCCGCTGCCCTGGTGGCGTGGCCTGTGCAGAGCATTCGGGCCCGTCGGCGTCGCGTGCTGGCACCGGGGCGGCGGCGCGGCGAGGTCGATCCGGACGACGCCCTGGTGCAGTGGATCAGGGAACTCGGTCGTACACCGAACGGGCCGGTCGACGAAACCGGCGCTGTCCCGCCCCCGGGCCATCCGGTCGGTATCACGGATGAGCTGGGTGCCACTGCGGCTTCGAGTGGGCGGCGGACGGCACTCGGCTGGTCCAGCCGGGATGTCACCCGCAGCCCGAGGTGGCCGGGAACGGCGGGCGGCTTCACACGTCCGCAGGGCCCGACCCGCCCGCCGATGCGTCGGGATCCCCGCCGCCCGACCGGCACCGGGCCGTCGGAGGAGGCCACCGCCCTGCCCGATGCGGAACGACACCCTGCCGCATCGGCGGCCGCGATCATGCGCGGCGCCAGCGGTGTGGACGCGGACGGCTGGAGCGACGCCCGCGCCACAGCGGCCGCTGACGGGCACGGTGGCCTGGGCGTGGGCGGTCGCAGTGCCGTGTCCGGTGTGGCGGTGGCCGACGGCTGGGCGGTAACCGACTGCCCGGACCACCGAAGCGTTGGCCGGACCGACGGAACGCCGGGTGCACCGCCGCCGTCGGTGCGCATCTCGCGATCGACGACCCGGGTGTTGCCACTGGTCGGTCTGCTCGGCGGCGGTGTGGGTGCCGTGGTCGCCGGCCCGGTGGCTGCGGTGGCGATGGCGGGGTACGGCACGTTGGCCGTGCGCGGCGTGTTTCGTTGGCGGGTGAACCGGAGCGCCGAACGGGACCGACGACGTGCACTGGACCAGCTCAGCGGCCTCGCGGCCGACCTCCGCGCGGGCCTGCCCGTTCCACACGCGATCGAGGTCGCGGCCGTCGACGGTGACGGGGCGGATCGGCTACGTCAGCTGACCTCGGCGGCGGTGCGGTTGGCCGACCGGACCGGCGCGCCGCTGGCGGAGCTCGTCGAGCGGATCGAGGCGGACGCCCGGGCGACCGACAGAGGTTTCGCCGCGGCGGCGGCGCAGGCGGCAGGCGCCCGGGCCACGGCCTGGCTCCTGGCGGCTCTGCCGATCGGCGGGATCGGGCTCGGGTACGGCATCGGCGTCGACCCCATGGCGGTGCTCCTGCACCACACGGTCGGTGGCGCCTGCGCGATTGCTGCGGTCGCCCTACAGGTCGTGGGCCTCCTCTGGGCGGAACGGCTGGGCGCGACACCGGGCCGGCCCGGATGAGGGCCCGAAACCCCGGGGGTCAGCCCAACCCGACGGGCCAACCCACGGCAACGGTCCAACCCAGCTCAGCGGGCCAACCTGAGGCACCAGGCCAGCCCAGCTCAGCGCGCCAACCGGGCTCAGCCGGTCGGCCCAGCTCACCGAGCCAGCCCAGCTCACCGAACCAGCCCCGTCCGACCAGGCGGCGGCCGGACATGATCCGGCTCGTGGCGGTCCTGGCTGGGCTCGCCGTGGCCATCGTCGTCGAGGGCTGGCTCGGTCTGCTCGGCGCTCTTCCCGCCGCATTGCTGCTCGATGTCCTGCTGCGGAAGATCGAGCCGCCCGCTACGCGCAGACGGCGGCAGCAGGAGGCCGCCGAACTGCCTCTCGCCGCGGACCTCCTGGCTGCGGCGATGCGGGCGGGCGCTCCGGTGGATCGCTCGGTGTTGGCCGTCGCCGAGGCCCTGGACGGGCCGCTCGCCAGTCGCCTGGCCCGGGTTGGTCGCACGCTGCTGCTCGGTGGTGGCCCAGCGGAGGCCTGGTCCGGGCTGGACGGGGTGCCCGGCGCCGAGCGCCTGACGGCGGCGGCGTTGCGTTCGGCCAACAGCGGTGCCGCCCTGGCCGGCGCGCTGACCCGGCTCGCCGACGACCTGCGCGCCGACCGGGCCACCGCTGCTGAGGCGTCGGCCCGCCGGGCGGGTGTGCTCATCGTCCTGCCGCTGGGGCTCTGCTTCCTGCCGGCGTTCATTCTCGCCGGCCTCGTGCCGGTGATCGTCGCCGTTCTCGGCGATGTGCTCTGACCCATCGAGAAGGGAAACAGTAATGCGCAAACTCATCGCTCGCCTGCGCGGCGATGCCGGAATGAACACGGCCGAGTACGCCGTGGGCACGCTCGCCGCAGTCGCCTTCGCCGGGATCCTGTTGAAGGTCCTGACCTCCGGCAACGTCCAGTCGGCCCTGACCGCCGTCATCGACCGGGCACTGAAGTGATCGGGCGCCGGCAGGCCGACCGCGCTCCGAGGCCTGCGGTCGCCGGACGTACGTTCGTCGGCAGCCGGAGGTTCCGCCTCATCGGCGGGGTATCCGGCGACGAGCAGACATCCCTCCGGGCCTTCTGTGGTGAGGGGGAATTCCGCGTCGGCGCAGACCGGGGGTCCTTCACCGCCGAGTTGGCGGCCGGCCTGCCGGCGCTGCTTCTCCTCCTGCTTGCCGGCCTGACCGCGGTCAACGCCGTCAGTACCAGGGCGGGTTGTCTGCACGCGGCCCGGGAGGCGGCGCTGGCCGCCGCTCGAGACGAGGTGGACCAAAGCGACGGCGAGGGCGCGGTGCCGCCGGGCGCGGACGTGTCGGTGTCGATCAGTGAGGGCCGCGTGCAGGCGACGGTACGGGCGCCCGTGCGTACGCTCGGCGGCCGACTGCCGCGAATCACAGTGGCCGCCACCGCCGTCGCGGCACTCGAACCCCGCGCCGGGGAGGGGCTGCCGTGACGCCGGGACCTGAGGCCCGCGACGTGTCAGTGCTCGGCAACGGCAGCACCCGGGAGGCCGACGGAGCCCGAGCGCTCGGCGACCGCGACACCTGGCCGGCCGACGGAGCCCGAGCGCTCGGCGACCGCGCTACCTGGGCGGCCGACGAAGCCCGGGGCGGCTCCTGGGAGGCCGACGTCGTCAGGTCGCCCCGCAACGGCAACGGATTTGACGCCGCCTACCCGGACGGCCGCCGGCAGGACGCTGAACGAGGTGGGGCGACCGTCATCCTGCTGGCAGTGGGATTGGTGTTCGTGCTTGTGGGCACGTTCGGGGCTGCTGTCGCCGGGGCTGCGATGGCGGCTCAGCGGGCGGCGGTGGCCGCCGATCTGGGGGCGTTGGCCGGGGCCGTCAAGGCACTCGACGGTGAGGCGGTGGCTTGCGCGTTCGCTGCGGACATCGCCGTCCGCAACGGTGCCCGGCTGAACGGTTGCCGCCTCGACGGGCTGGACCTGCTCGTGACCGCCGAGGTGACGGTCTCGCCGCTGCCCGGTCTGACCCGGACCGCCGCGTCGACAGCCCGCGCCGGGCCGGTGCGTGGCTAAGGGGTCGGCCCGGTGGGCGCTACGGAGCAGCGAGAGCCTCGGCGATCATCCGGTGACCCTGGGCCTCGAATGCCTCGTCGCCCACTCGGTAGGCCCAGGCCGCGGTGCCGACGGCCTCGCGGACTCGGGTGCGGAACCAGGCGGACGTCTGGCGCGGGTCGGCCCCGTAGCCGTCGAGGAACGCGCTCTCAAGCCGAGAGTCGCGGCGGAAGTCCAGGGCCGACATCCGGGTGAAGTTCGTGTAGGAGGGGCGCATCGCCGCGCGGCCGAAATCGATGATGCTGACAGTGCCGTTGTGGACGAGCCAGTTGCGGGGCTGCCAGTCTCCGTGGGTCGGCACGAGCAGCGCCGCCGGTGTGGGCCAACTGGTTATCTCGGCGCACAGCCGGTTCACCGTGTGCGACGCGATGCGGTGCGCTCCGCTGAGCCAGGAGAGCGATTTCGCGTTCTCCCGCCTCTCGTAGTCATCGTCCGGGAAGCTGGTCTGCGCGTGCAGAAGTGCCAGGAGTTCGCCGGCCTGCCGGTAGGTCGCGGGAGCGTCGGCGTGGTTGCTGCCGAGCACCAGCTCACCAGGCAGGTATTTCGTCACCAGAATCTTCGCCGCCGCGTCGCCATGCTCCAAGATCGGCGCCCGGCCCAGCCTGGTCCAGGGGCTCACCCAGTTGAGGTGGGCGTTGAGCTCGCGTTCGACATAGTGGTCATCGTTGCCGCCAGCTTTGATGATGAGACGTGCCCCGGCGAACGTCATCTCCAGCACTGTCGTCTGCACCAGACCCCAGCTGTGGTCCCGCTCGACCGTGGCGCCGGGGAGCCATTGATCCAGCAGGGTCAACTGTCGCGCGGAGAGGTTGGCGAGCCCATAGGCCATGGCAGAAATCCTAGGGCGAGGAGGGGCCGGGCCGGCCTCAGCCGCCCCTCGACCCCGTGCCGAGCGGCGCAGTCAGCCTGCCTCGGCCGGGGCGCGAGCAGCAGGAACCGACGCCCCGGCCGGGGCGCGAGCAGCAGGATCCCACGCCCCGGCCGGCGGCCACGGGGGTGAAGCAGGGTGCGTCAGCGGGCCTGGAGCGCGTCGAGGGCGACGGCCATCGCGATGACCAGGCGGCGGTCGATCTGCGGGTTCTGCACCTCGACGATGTACTTGTCGCGCAGGCCCCACTTCTTGACCACGGTGAAGACCGGCTGGCCGCCCGCGGTGAAGTCGAAGTGGTACGGCAGCCAGGACAACGAGTCGACGAATCGACGCAGCAGTGCCACCGGCATGCTCCGCTCCTGGCCGGTGACCTGCGGCAGGCCGGCCTGCTCGACGTGCCAGGTGGATCGCAGCAGCGACTGGGCGAAGTCCTTGCGGAACAGGCCGATCGGGTTGCCGGCGGCGTCGGTGACGTCGTACGTGGCGCCGAGGTCGATGCGCTGGCGGGCCTTGAAGCCGAGCAGGGGCTGCTGCTTCGAGTCGTCTGTGTAGATGGTCACCTGCTCCTTGAAGGCGAGCCGCTTCTGCTGCGCGAACGCCAGCAGCTCACCCTCGGTGCCGTCCGGGGACACCGCCCGGACCTCGTACTGGTTGACCATCATGCGCAGTCGCTGGCGGATGTGGAACTGGTGCTGGCCCTGCAAGTTGTCGAGCTGCATGCGAACTCCTCCGGGTTGGTGCGCCGGAGTCTCGCACAGCCCGACAATCGTCGCGCCCCCTGCTGTCCATGACTGTTGATGCTGGGTAGTCGTCGGGCCCGTCGGACGACTACCCAGCGCGGAGTGATCACTGGTGCCCTTGCAGGGATCACCCCGGGAGACGTCAGCGACTGTCGGCGGAGGTGGCGGCTCGCAGCGCCCAGGTGTTGAGAACCTGGTGGATGCCGCGCAGTCGCTCGTTGATCTGTTCCAGCCGTTCCGCCTGAGCCAGGGCGGCAAGTGCCGACCCCAGCGCGATCTGCTGGTCGAGGGTGAGATTGTCCTGGTCGATGGTGTAAAGCAGGTCGACGGTTTCGGCGATCGTGTCGGCCACGGCTTCTCCTCGGGCACGGGGGCGGTCGGCAACATGGGCATCGATGGAAGCGCTCCCATATCATTGTGCCCCGAGCCGTGCCGGTTCATGCAAGCCGCTCAGTCCGGCAGGTTCGTCAGCACCACGTCGAGCACCCGGATGGCGTCCGGCTTCGACAGTGGGTTGTTGCCGTTCCCGCATTTCGGTGACTGGACGCAGGACGGGCAGCCCGTCTCGCAGCCGCACTCCGCGATCGCGTCCCGGGTGGCCCGCAGCCATGCCGCCGCCGTTCCGTACGCCCGTTCGGCGAAACCGGCGCCACCCGGATGCCCGTCGTAGACGAAGACCGTCGGCGCCTCGGTGTCCGGGTGCAGCGCCGTGGAGAGCCCACCGATGTCCCATCGGTCGCAGGTGGCCATCAGCGGCAGCAGGCCGATCGCGGCGTGTTCGGCCGCGTGCAGCGCACCCGGCACGTCGGCCGACTGGACCCCGGCGAGAGCCAACGACTGCGGTGACAGGGTGAACCAGACCGCCACCGTCCGCAGCTCGCGGGTGGGCAGGTCGAGCGGCCGGGTGTCGATCACCTCGCCGGTGGCGATCCGCCGCCGTTGGTACGACACCACCTGGCTTGTCACGTCCACCTCACCGAGGAACATGCCGACCGGCCCGGCATCCACGTAGGAGCGCACCGAGACCACGGAGAGGTCGGTGACGTCGCGGGCGTGGGTGGACCAGTCCGGCTCCTCGGTATGCACAAGCGCGCACCCGTCGGCGAGGTCGAGTTGGTCGACCACGTACGAGACGCCCTGGTGCAGGTAGACCGCGCCGGGGTGCAGCAGGAAGTGTGCGGAGCCGCCGTCGACCGTGCCGAGCAGCCGGCCGGTCGACGACTCCACCACGGCGACCGGGGCGCCGCCCTCGCCGCGCAGGTCCACCTCGGGGCGCTCCCGGTGTCGCCAGTACCAGCCGGTGGGCCGTTGCCGCAGCGCCCCCGCCGCGACCAGCTCGTCGATCGCCTCCTTCGCCCCTTCGCCGAAGAGCGCCAGGTCGGCGGGCGTGAGTGGTGCCTCCACGGCCGCGCAGGCGAGCTGCGGCGCCAGCACGTACGGGTTGGCCGGGTCGAGCACCGTCGCCTCCACCGGCGCACCGAAGATCGCCTCCGGGTGGTGCACCAGATAGGTGTCCAGCGGGTCGTCCCGGGCTACCAGGACTGCGAGGGCTTCCTGCCCGGAACGCCCGGCGCGGCCCGCCTGCTGCCACAGCGACGCCCGGGTGCCCGGGTAGCCGCAGATCAGCACCGCGTCCAGCCCGACCAGGTCCACGCCCAGCTCCAGCGCGTTGGTGGAGGCCAGGCCGAGCAGGTCGCCGTGCAGCAGGGCCCGCTCCAGTTCGCGTCGCTCCTCCCGCAGGTAGCCGCCCCGGTAGGCGGCCACCCGGTCGCCGAGCCCCGGCACCGCGTCGTCCAGCGACCGGCGCGCGTTGGCGGCCACGACCTCGGCGCCCTTGCGGGAGCGGACGAACGCGAGGGTGCGTACCCCCTCGGCGACCGTGTCGGCGAGCAGGTCCGCGGTCTCGCGCAGCGCCGACCGGCGGACCTGCCGGAGGTCGTCGTGGTCGCCGGCCGCCTGGGCGGGCACCGAGGAAGAGTCGGGGGGAGCGGCGCCGGAGCCGGGTGGCAGCAGCGGCGGCTCCCAGAGCGCGAAGGTCACCCCGCCGCGCGGCGACGCGTCCTCGGTGACCGCCGTCACCGGCAGGCCGGTGAGCCGCCCGGCTGCGGTGGCCGGGTCGCCGGAGGTCGCCGAGGCGAGCACGAACACCGGGGTGGCCCCGAACCGGGCGCACTGCCGGCGCAGTCGACGCAGCACGTGGGCGACGTGCGAGCCGAACACCCCCCGGTAGGTGTGGCACTCGTCGATCACCACGTACGTGAGGCGGCGCAGGAAGCCGGACCACTGGGCGTGGCCGGGCAGGATGCCGTGGTGCAGCATGTCGGGGTTGGTCAGCACGAACCGGGAGTGCCGGCGGATCCACTCCCGCTCGGTGCGCGGAGTGTCCCCGTCGTAGCAGGCGGGACGTACCCCCTCCAGTTCCAGCGCGGCGACGGCGCGCAGCTGGTCGGCGGCGAGTGCCTTGGTCGGTGCCAGGTAGAGCACCGTGGCCCGGGGGTCGGCGAGCAGGGTGGCCAGGGCCGGCAGCTGGTACGCGAGTGACTTGCCGGACGCGGTGCCGGTGGCGACGATCACGTGCTGGCCCTCGTACGCCAGGGTGGCCGCCTCGGCCTGGTGCTGCCAGGGCGCGACCACGCCGCGTCGGGTGAACGCCGCGCGCAACTCCGTCGGTGCCCACGACGGCCACGGCGCGGGCACCCCGGCGCGGGCCGGCACCCGCTCGACGTGGGTGACCGGGTCGGCGGCGCCCCGGGCGCGGAGCCGGCGCAGCAGGTCGGCGGGTGCTGGCCCAGGACCAGCGGATACGGTGGCCGCGGACGACGACTCCAGGTCGTGGCGCGGGGTGAGCCGCGCGGAGCTGAAGTCGTTGGAGGTCACGCCCTGCACTCTCGCACTGGTGTTCGGAGATGAAAAGTCGGACACCGGGGTAAGGGAAAGCCTCCGCTGGTGTCCGCAGGCCGCCCCGGCGGTAGTGGTTAGATGCCCACGAGAGTTTACGGCTCTGGCGAGGAGGACCGATGGAGCTGTCGCTGGCGACCCGCACCGTGGGCGAGCACACGGTGCTCGAGGTCGGTGGTGAGGTGGACGTCTACACCGCGCCCCGGCTCCGCGAACGACTCCTCGAACTGATCGACGGTGGGGCTCGGCACGTGGTGGTCGACCTCGGTCGGGTGGACTTCCTCGACTCCACCGGGCTGGGCGTGCTCGTCGGCGCGCTCAAGCGGCTCCGCTCGGCCGGTGGTTCGTTCGCCCTGGTCTGCGACAAGGAGCCGCTGCTCAAGATCTTCCGGATCACCGCACTGGACCAGGTGTTCCCGCTGCACCCGACGGTCGACGCGGCGATCAGCGCCGACTCGGCGGGCGCCGGCGCGTGATGGCGACAGTCAAGCTCTCGTTCTCGCCCGCCCCGGTGCACGTGCGCACCGCCCGCCTGGTCGGCGTCGCCGTCGCCCGGCGGGCCGGGGTCCGGGAGGACCTGCTGGACGAGGTGCGCCTGGCCATCGGTGAGGCGTGCACGCGTGCGGTGGCCCTGCACAGGCAGTACGGTCTGGCCGACCCGGTGCTTGTCGAGATGTCCGACGGTGGCTCGTACGCGGTGCGGGTGGTGGACCGGGCGCCGATCGAGGCGGGCATCGGTCTGACCGCCCTGCCGCCGGACGAGCTGGCAAACGAGGCGCTCACCGATGAGGCGCTGACCACCGGCGTCGGCTTCGCGCTGCTCGCCGGCTTCGTCGAGGACCTTCAGGTGCGCCCGGTCGACGAGGGCATCGGCACCGAGGTGCGGATGGTGTGGCCGGTCGGCCGCTGACCACTTCCGCTGCGTAGGCCGCGTCCCCTGCTGGGGATGCGGCCTTCTTTGCATGGATCGGGCCCTATATCAGATTTCGTTTCATAACACAGCGACGAAGATCATCGCGACACGGTGCCACCTTGGTGTGACCTCCAACACTGCGGAGGGCTACAGTACCCGGGTTGTCAGCAAGTGACCCATCCCGCAGCCAGCGGGTATGGGTGGTCATCGCTGGTCCGCTGGTGGGTTGGCGCGCGCTTGCGAGTCCGCATCCAGGCGTCGGTCAGTGCGTCTCCACTCACCGGCGCGATTGTTCGGTAACAGGAGGACACAGATGTCCGGGACCTTGGCCGCCGACGGCGGCGGGCTTTCCCTTACCGGAAGCAATGTCACCTATGTCGCCATCGCCGCGGTTGTCGCGCTGGTGGCGCTCGGTTTCGCTGCCGCCCTGACGAAAACGGTGCTGGCCGCTGGTAAGGGCACCGAGAAAATGCAGGAGATCTCGGGGGCGGTCCAGGAGGGCGCCTCGGCCTACCTGCTCCGACAGTTCCGCACCCTGGCGATCTTCGTTGTCGTCGCCGTCGTGCTGCTCTTCCTGCTTCCGGTGCACGACACCGACGGCAGCGAGCTGGCGGTGAAGATCGGCCGCTCACTCTTCTTCGTGGTGGGCGCCCTCTTCAGCGCGTTCATCGGCGGCGCCGGCATGTGGCTGGCGACCCGAGCCAACCTGCGGGTAGCCGCCGCCGCGAGGGAGCGAGCAGGCGGCCGCGAGGCGGCCATGAAGATCGCCTTCCGGACGGGCGGTGTCGTCGGCTTCTTCACCGTCGGCCTCGGCCTCTTCGGTGCGGCGCTCGTCGTCCTCCTCTACCGGGGTGACGCGCCCACAGTGCTGGAGGGCTTCGGCTTCGGTGCCGCGCTGCTCGCGATGTTCATGCGGGTCGGCGGCGGCATCTTCACCAAGGCCGCCGACGTCGGCGCCGACCTGGTCGGCAAGGTCGAGCAGGGCATCCCCGAGGACGACCCGCGCAACGCCGCCACCATCGCCGACAACGTGGGCGACAACGTCGGTGACTGCGCCGGTATGGCCGCCGACCTGTTCGAGTCGTACGCGGTCACGCTTGTCGCCGCGCTGATCCTCGGCCGGGCCGCGTTCGGCCAGGAGGGCCTGGTCTTCCCGCTGATCATCTCCACCATCGGTGTGCTGATCGCGATCGTCGGCGTCTTCATCACCCGGCTGCGCACGTCCGACCGCAACGGCCTGACCGCGATCAACCGGGCGTTCTACCTCTCGGCGGTGCTCTCCGCGGTGCTGGTGGCGATCGCCGCCTACGCGTACCTGCCGGCCACCTTCGCCGAGCTGGACGGTGGCCTCGGCTTCACCGACCGTGACCCCCGGATCGTGGCGATCGGCGCCGTCGTGATCGGCATCGTGTTGGCCGCCGCGATCCAGGCGTTGACCGGCTACTTCACCGAGACCAACCGGCGGCCGGTGCAGGACATCGGCAAGAGCTCGCAGACCGGTGCGGCGACCGTGATCCTGGCCGGCATCAGCATCGGGCTGGAGTCGGCGGTCTACTCCGCGCTGCTGATCGGTGCCGGCGTCTTCGGCGCCTTCCTCCTCGGCGGCAGCTCCATCACGCTGTCGCTGTTCGCGGTGGCGCTTGCCGGCACCGGCCTACTCACCACTGTCGGCGTCATCGTCGCGATGGACACCTTCGGGCCGATCTCCGACAACGCCCAGGGCATCGCCGAGATGTCCGGCGACATCGACGAGCAGGGCGCGCGCACGCTCACCGAGCTGGACGCGGTCGGTAACACCACCAAGGCGATCACCAAGGGCATCGCGATCGCCACGGCGGTGCTCGCCGCGACCGCGCTGTTCGGCTCGTACACCGACACGCTCAGCACGGCGTACGCCAGCGCGGGAGTGCAGGATGTCGGCACCGAGATCCTCAACTCGCTGAACGTGGCCAACCCGCGCAACCTGGTCGGCCTGATCATCGGTGCGGCGGTGGTCTTCCTCTTCTCCGGGCTGGCCATCAACGCGGTGTCCCGCTCGGCCGGTGCCGTGGTGATGGAGGTCCGCCGGCAGTTCCGTGACCTGCCCGGCATCATGGACGGCACCCAGCGCCCGGAGTACGGCAAGGTCGTCGACATCTGCACCCGGGACGCGCAGCGCGAGCTGATGACCCCCGGCCTGCTCGCCATCCTGGCGCCGATCGCTGTCGGTTTCGGCCTGGGGCCGGGCGCGCTCGCGGCGTACCTGGCCGGTGCGATCGGGGCCGGCACCCTGATGGCGGTGTTCCTGTCCAACTCCGGTGGGGCCTGGGACAACGCCAAGAAGCTCGTCGAGGACGGCGCGTACGGCGGCAAGGGTTCCGAGTCGCACTCCGCCACGGTCATCGGCGACACCGTCGGCGACCCGTTCAAGGACACCGCCGGCCCGGCGATCAACCCGCTGATCAAGGTGATGAACCTGGTCTCGCTGCTGATCGCGCCCGCCGTGGTGGCCTGGAGCGTCGGCGACGACCGCAACGTCGGCCTGCGGGTCGGCATCGCGCTGGTCGCGACGCTGATCATCGTGGCGTCGGTGCTGTTCAGCAAGCGCAAGGGCATCGCGATGTCCGACTCGGACGTCGACGGCAGCACCGGCGCGGGCAGCGCCGACCACCGCCCGGAGACGGTCAACGCCTGATCCACGAACGGCCCGGGGTCCCCGGTCGACGTAGCGCGTCGACCGGGGACCCCGGCCGTCCGGCCCGGTGCCACACCTGGCCAAAGGCCGTACGCTGCAACGCATGCGTACGTGCCGGGCGTCTGCCGCCGGAAAGCTCACGGTGGTCCTGGCCACGATCGTCGTCCTGGCCGGCTGCGGCGGGGGCCCGAGCCCGCGGGCCTGGGCGGCCTCGGTCTGCGGCGCGCTCACCCCGTGGCGTTCCGAGATCAACAAGCTGACCAGCAGCACTGACGAGCAGATGACCGCGCAGACCACGCCGGCGCAGGCCAAGGAGAACCTGGTGCGGCTCTTCGACGGGGCGGAGCAGGCCAGTGAGGCCGCGCGCCGCAAGGTCGAGAAGGCGGGCATCCCGGAGACCGACAACGGCGAGGCCATCTCCGCGGGTTTCCGCAGCTCACTGGGGAAGATGCGGGACGCGTACGGCCGCGCCCGGGACACCATCGACGGCCTGGGCACCGGCGAGCCGACCGTCTTCTACGACGGTGTGCGGGCCGCCGTGGCGACCCTGAACACGGAGTACGACGCCAGCGCGCTGGACACCAGCAAGCTCAACTCCGAGGAGTTGAAACAGGCATTCGACGAGGTGCCGGAGTGTCGCTGAGCGGGCTCGGTGACACCGGGGAGGCACAGCCACCCCCGGCGCTGTTCCCCGCGCCCGAATCCGACACGCCCACTCCCGGGCGACGCCGCGGCGGCGCGCCGCAGAACGCCTCCCCCCGCAGCGGCCCGACCCAGCGTGACGACGCGGGCCGGCAACTTGTCTTCTTCGGCGCGGACGCGGCCGAACCGAGCGTCGCCGACCTGGCCGGCCTGCTCGCCGGGCCGGGCGAGGTCGTGCGGATGGGCGGCACCGCCCGCCTCTCGGTGCAGGTCGACGCGGCCTGGCGGGTGCACGTGCTCGTCGCCGAACTGGCGTCGCGCGGGCTGGCGGCGAGCTGGGAACCGGCCGGGGACGAGCGACACGCCGTTCGTACGTCGTACACCCGGGTCTTGAAGCCGCTCGCGGCCGCCTGGCTGCACGGTTCGACGAAACGCCCGCCGGCCGCCTTCCACCTGACCGGCCGGCGGCTGCGGCTGTGGCTCGCCGCCGCCGGGACGCCGGAGCCTCCCGACTGCTTCCTGCTGCGGCTGGGCGCCGACGACCAGGAGTGCTGGGAGCCGATAGGCGTCGCGCTCGCCGCAGCCGGACTGGCCGGGACGCTGCTCGGCCCGGCTGACGGCGGTCCCGCGTACCGGATCACCGGCCGCCGCCGGCTGGGCCGCCTCGCCGAGCTGGTCGGCGCACCGCCGCGCGCCGCGCCGACGAACGCCTGGCCGACCTGACCCCGCCCCTCGGTGCCTCGATCATGGAGTTGTGCTGGGGGATGTTCTGCTCGATCGGGGGCAGAACGCCCACCACAACTCCTTGATCGACCCGGTTGGGCGGCGGCCCGGGGTGGGGCGGGCGGGTGTCCGGTGCCGGACAGCCGGCGGGTCGATCCAGGCGGAAAACGGGCGGGTCGCGCCTCAGCCGTGGGTCCGCCATCGTCACAGTGACCCGCTTCGAGCCCTACCCACGGTGTACGGTGGCGCCGTCCGGCAGTGCCGAAGCGGTTTGCGGCCCGCGAAACCCGAAACGCGGGCGGCGCGTTACGTTGGACATCCGGACCGCCGGTGCGGCGGTGGGGTCGAAAGCGGTCGCTGTCCGGGCGCCGGCAGGCCACGAGCAGGAGTGAGGTCGGGGAGAGACGTGCCGAGCAACGCTGGAACCACCCGTCTGGTCATCGTCGAGTCACCGGCGAAGGCCAAGACGATCTCGGGCTACCTCGGCCCGGGGTACGTCGTGGAGGCCAGCTTCGGTCACGTCCGCGACCTCCCGCGCAACGCCGCCGACGTGCCGGCCAAGTACAAGAAGGAGTCCTGGGCCCGGCTCGGGGTGGATGTCGACAACGGCTTCCACGCGCTCTACGTCGTCTCCGCCGACCGTAAGCAGCAGATCAGCAAGCTGGTGAAGCTGGCCAAGGAGGTCGACGAGATCCTCCTGGCGACAGATGAGGACCGCGAGGGCGAGGCCATCGCCTGGCACCTGGTCGAGACGCTCAAGCCCAAGGTGCCGGTCAAGCGGATGGTCTTCCACGAGATCACCAAGCCGGCGATCCAGGCAGCGGTGGCCAACCCCAGGGAGATCGACCGCGATCTGGTCGACGCCCAGGAGGCGCGCCGCATCCTCGACCGTCTCTACGGCTACGAGGTCTCCCCGGTGCTGTGGAAGAAGGTCATGCCGCGGCTCTCGGCAGGCCGGGTGCAGTCCGTGGCGACCCGCATCGTGGTCGAGCGGGAACGGCAGCGGATGGCCTTCCGCACCGCCGAGTACTGGGACATCCTGGCCACCCTCGCGGTGGCCAACGCCGGTGAGGGCCCGCGGAACTTCAACGCCACCCTGATCGCGTTGAACGGTGACCGCATCGCGACAGGTAAGGACTTCGAGCCGACCACCGGTCGCGTCCGGGCCGGCGCCGGCGTCGTGCACCTCGACGAGAGCGGTGCGCGGGGTCTCGCGGCCCGGCTGGACGGGCGGCCGTTCACCGTCACCCGGGTGGAGGAGAAGCCCTACCGTCGTCGCCCGTACGCGCCGTTCATCACCTCGACCCTCCAGCAGGAGGCGGCCCGCAAGCTGCGCCTCTCCTCGCAGCAGACGATGCGCACCGCGCAGCGCCTGTACGAGAACGGCTACATCACCTATATGCGTACCGACTCGGTCAACCTGTCGGAGACCGCCATCTCGGCGGCGCGCCGACAGATCGTCGAGCTGTACGGCGAGCGCAGCGTCCCGCCGGAGCCGCGCCGGTACACCGGCAAGGTGAAGAACGCGCAGGAGGCACACGAGGCGATCCGCCCGGCGGGGGACAACTTCCGCACCCCGGGCGAGGTCGCCAAGGAGCTGTCCGCCGAGGAGTTCAAGCTCTACGAGCTGATCTGGCGCCGCACCATCGCCTCGCAGATGACCGACGCGGTCGGCTCCAGCGTGTCCGTGCGCATCCGGGCGGTCTCCACCTCTCAGGAGGAAGCCGACTTCGGCGCGACCGGCAAGACCATCACCGACCCGGGCTTCCTGCGTGCGTACGTCGAGTCGAGCGACGACGAGAACGCCGAGGCGGAGGACGCCGAGCGTCGGCTGCCGCCCCTGGTCAAGGACCAGCCGCTGACCGCCGACGACCTTGCCGCGCAGGGTCACCACACCCAGCCGCCGTCGCGCTACACCGAGGCGTCGCTGGTGAAGGCCCTGGAGGAGCTGGGCATCGGCCGCCCGTCCACCTACGCGTCGATCATGCAGACGATCCAGGACCGGGGGTACGTCACCAAGCGCGGCCAGGCGATGATCCCGACCTTCCTGGCCTTCGCGGTGATCGGGCTGATGGAGCGGCACTACCCCCGCCTGATCGACTACGACTTCACGGCCAGCATGGAGAACGAGCTGGACGAGATCGCCGGCGGTGACCACGCGGCCGTCGACTTCCTCACGGCGTTCTACTTCGGCAGCTCCAACGGTGCCGGCGACCAGGACATCGCCCGTTCCGGCGGGCTCAAGAAGCTGGTCACCGAGAACCTCAGCGACATCGACGCCCGCAGCGTCAACTCCATCCCGCTCTTCACCGACGACGACGGTCGCGAGGTCGTCGTCCGGGTCGGCCGGTACGGGCCGTACCTCCAGCGCGCGGTGCCGGGCGAGGCTCCGGCCGCACCGGCCGCGGCTTCGGGCGAGGGCGAGGACGGCGGCACCCAGGGCGACCGGGCGCCGATCCCCGAGGGCCTGGCGCCGGACGAGCTGACCCCGGAGAAGGTGCACGAGCTGTTCCTCGGCGGCAGCGGTGAGCGCAAGCTCGGCGACGACCCCGCCACCGGCGAGCCGATCGTGCTCAAGTCCGGCCGGTTCGGCCCGTACGTGTCCAGCGGCGAGCGGAAGTCGTCGCTGCTGCGTACGCAGACCCCGGACTCGCTGAGCCTGGAGGAGGCGCTCCAGCTGCTCAGCCTTCCCCGGCTGATCGGTGTCGCGCCGGACGGCGTCGAGGTCTTCGCGAACAACGGCCGCTACGGCCCGTACGTGAAGCGGGGCGAGGAGTTCCGTTCGCTGGAGTCCGAGGCCCAGATGTTCACCGTCGGTCTGGACGAGGCGCTGGCGCTGCTGGCCGCCCCGAAGACCCGTGGACGGCGAGCCGCGGCACCACCGCTGCGCGAGATGGGCGTGGACCCGGCGACCGAGAAGCCGTTGGTGATCAAGGACGGCCGGTTCGGCCCGTACGTCACCGACGGCGAGGTCAACGCGTCGCTGCGGCGTGGGCAGACGCCGGAGGCGTTGAGCCTCGAGGAAGCGTCCGAGATGCTTGCCGAGAAGCGGGCGAAGGGTCCGGCGCCGCGGAAGAAGGCGGCGGCGAAGAAGGCGCCCGCGAAGAAGGCCACGGCTACCAAGAAGACGGCGGCCGCCAGCAAGTCCACGGCCGCGAAGAAGACCACGACGGCCAAGGCGACGGCGGCGAAGAAGGCTCCGGCGAAGAAAGCCGCCCCGCGCAAGGCCGCCACCAGCACGGAGTGACCGCGCTTCCGGTCGCCCGATCGTCACGCGCTCCTAGATCTTGGACACTTTCCGTTCAGTCGGAACGGAAAGTGTCCAAGATCTGAGCGTCAACGGCTCCGAGCGCAGCACCCAAACGGATTGAGGCACATGACCACCGTCGAGATCACCCGTTTCCGCGTCCCCGCCGAGCGCGCCGACGCCCTGCTGGCCGCGCGGCCGGCGATGCTGCGCGACTTCGAGGCCGATCGTGCCGGCTACCTCGGCGCGCGACTGATCCGGCTGACGTCCGACGAATGGTTGGACATCGTGTTCTGGCGCTCGTCCGAGGACTACGCCGAATCCCGCCGCCGGGGCGCGAACCGGGCCGGCATCGAGACGTTCTTCTCCCTGATCGACTCGGTGATCAGCATGGAGGAGGGCACCACCACCGACCTGGACCAGTCATGACCTGGGCAGCCGCTTTCCGGACGGGGTTGCTCAGTCCGTACGAGCCGCTCCAGTTCAGTGAACCTCGTGGCTTCGCCGACCAGACCGTTCGTCAGGTGCTGCACCTGGCCGGCGGCGGGGAGGCTTTCCGGGTACGGCTGACGAACCGCTACGGCCGCACCCCGCTGACCATCGGGGCCGCCACGGTCGCCGTCGGCGATCGACAGGTCGCCCTCACCTTCGGCGGCGCCGAGCATCGCGTCGTCCCGCCGGGTGACGAGGTTGTGGCGGACCCGGTCGACATCCCCGTCGCGGCCGGCGCGGGCCTGGTGGTGAGCCTCTACCTCCCGGAGCCGACCGGCCTGGCCACCCACTCCCACAAGCCGGCGGAGGTCGCCGTCATCGCCGACGGCGATCAGGTCGGGTCTCCGGTGCTGGTGGGGACCCATCAGGTCGAGGCCAGGTTCTACATCTCGGGTGTCGACGTGCTCACCCCACCGGGCACCGCAGTCGCCGTGGCCTTCGGAGACTCCTGGTTCGAGGGGGTCGGCACCACCGTCGGCGCGAACCGACGGTCCGTCGACTTCCTCAACCGGCGGCTGAAGCGCGGGTGGGTGGTCAACCAGGGCATCGCCGGCAACCGTCTGCTGCGTGACACCGTCGGCGAACGCGGGCTGACCCGCTTCGACAAGGACGTCCTCTCGATACCGGCCGTGAGCCACGTCCTGGTCCACTTCGGTATCAACGACCTCGGTCTTCCGGTCATGTTGGGCGAGCCGCCCGTCACCGCCGACGCCCTCGTCGAGGGCTTCACGACGTTGGCCGGGCGTGCCCACACCGCCGGGCTGAAGATCGTTGCCGCCACCATCGGCCCGTTCGCGGGCGCCGGCCCGGAGATCAGCACACCCGCCGGCCTCGCCACGCGACGCGAGGTGAACGACTGGATCCGTACGACCGACGCCTTCGACGCCGTCTTCGACGTGGCGGGGGCCGTCGCCGACCCGGCCGCCCTCGATTACATCCACCCGGCGCTGGACAGCGGCGACGGCATGCACCTGAACGACAGGGGCGCCGAGGCCATGGCCGGTGCCGTCGACCTGGACGACCTCAGGCTCTAGCGGAGCCGTCAGGCCCCGAGGACGTGGGTCAGGTGGGGGTTGGTGAAGACCCGGTCGGGGTCGAGGCGGTCGCGGACGGCCTGGAAGTCCGCGAAGCGGGGGTACGCCGTGGCCAGCGAGGCGGCGTCGCGGTAGTGCAGCTTGCCCCAGTGTGGGCGACCGCCCAGCCCTGCGGCCACCTCCTCGAAGGCCCGGAAGTACGGCTCGTACGGCATGCCGACGTACTGGTGCACGGCGATGTAGGCGTTGTCCCGGCCGTAGCCGTGCGACAGCCAGATGTCGTCGGCGGCGGTGAATCGCACCTCCACCGGGAAGAGCACCTTGAACGGCAGGCCGTCCACGATCCGGCGGAGCGCGGCGAGCGCCTCGGGCAACGCCTCGCGGGGCAGGCCGTACTCCATCTCCACGAAGCGGACCCGGCGCGGGGTGCAGAAGACCCGGTCCGAGCGGCCGGTGTACTGGCGTTCGGTGAGGGCGCGGGCGGAGACCGCGCTGATCCCCGGGGCCAGCGCGGGCACGGCCCGGCCGAGGCGGCAGGCCCCGGCGAAGACCCGGTTGGAGAGGAAGTCGTCGTCCAACCAGCCGCGCCAACGGGGCAGTGGCCGGTCGTTGGCGGGTACCCGGTCGTTGGCCTTGACCTGGACCCGGGACGTGTACGGGAACCAGTAGAACTCGACGTGGTCGTGTCGGCCGATCAGCGCGGGCAACTCGCCGAGCACGTCGGCCAGATCGGCCGGGCGTTCGTGGGCGCGTAGCACGAAGGCCTCCACGCAGCGCAGGGTCACCTCGACCAGGACGCCGAGCGCGCCGAGCGACACCCGGGCGGCGGCGAGGACGTCCGGGTGCTCGTCGGCGGAGCAGCGCAGCACCTCCCCGGTGCCGGTGACCAGGGTGACCGCCTCGACGAAGGTGGAGAGGCACCCGTAGCCGGCGCCGGTGCCATGAGTGCCGGTGGAGATCGCTCCGGCGACGGTCTGCGCGTCGATGTCGCCCAGGTTGGGCAGCGCGAGGCCGTGCCGGGCGAGCAGTCCGTTGAGCGTGTGCAGGGTCATTCCCGCCGGCACGGTGACCAGTCGGCGTGCGACGTCGACGCTTACCGTGGTGTCCAGGTCGGACAGATCCATCCGACGGTCGTCGGCGAGCGCGACGGCGGTGAACGAGTGGCCGCTGCCCGTCACCCGGAGCCGGGCGCCGTCGGATGCGGCGGATCGGACGGCTTCTACGACGTCGGTCGGCGAGCCGGGGCGCAGGATCGCGCTGGCGCTGCCACGCTGGTTCCCGGCCCAGTTGGACCAGCCAGCCCTGAGCGGTGCGGTGCGGACCATGCGCGCTCCTCATTCATGAATATGAACTGACTTCATATCAGGAACGTTCTAGCTGGTAAATACCGCAATTGCGATCCGCTCGTTGTACCGGTAGTCACGGACTCGTGACGTGGAGATATGTTCATCCGTCGAAGGGGGGTGGCGCAGAGTGTCCACACCAGCCGCCACGACCGGGCCGCTGCGCCGCGTACCGGTGCAAGGTCGAAGTGTCGCGCGGGTACAGCGCATGTTGGATGCCTGCGCCGAACTCGTCGACGAGGTGGGGTACGAGGGGCTGACCACCACCCTGCTCGCCGAGCGGGCCGAGGTGGCGATCGGGTCGGTCTACCAGTTCTTCCCGGACAAGCGGGCGATCGTGCAGGCGTTGACCCTGCGGACCATGGAGTCCTACCTCCAGCGCCTCGACGAGCGGTTCGCGTCCGACGAGATGACCCACTGGTGGGACGGCGTCGACGCGGGCATCGACGAGTACATCACGATGCACCGCACCGTCCCCGGCTTCCGTACCCTGCACTTCGGCGACGTGGTCGACCTGCACCTGCTCGACGAGCAGCGGGACAACAACGGCGTGATCGCCGACCAGTTGGCCCGGGTGCTCACCGAGCGTTTCGGGCTCACCGACGTGCCCAAGCTGCGCTTCGTACTGGAGATCGCGGTCGAGGCGGCGGACGCGCTGATCAAGCTCGCGTTCCGCCGGAAGTCCGACGGTGACGAACGGGTGCTGCTGGAGGCGAAGGCGCTGATCCGGGAGTACCTGCACCGCCAGGTCGACGCCCCGGACGACGGCCACTCCACCGCCGGTAAGCAGGCCGAGGCGGTCCAGCCCGTCTGAGTCGGCAGGGGGCGCGGGCCTCGGCTGGATGTTCGGTCTCAGAGAAAGGCCCGCCCCTCACCCCGGTAGGTGGGGACTGTCGCCACGACCGCGTCCCCCTCGATCAGGTGCAGCTCGTTGACCCGTTCACACAGCTCACCCGCCTTGGCGTGCCGGAACCACACCCGGTCGCCGACGCGCAGATCGGTCGCCGCCGCTCCGGACAGCGGGGTCTGCACCTCGCCGGCGCCCTCGGTGCCGACCAGTTTCAGCCCCGCCGGTAGCCACGGCCGGGGCAGTCGACTGTCGGCGGCCGGGCCGGAGGCGATCCAGCCGCCACCGAGCACCGTCGCCAGCTCCGGCGTCGGCCGGCGAACCACCGCGCAGGCGAAGAACGCCGCCGGGGTGGGCCGCCAGGCGCGGTACGCGTCGAACAGCGTCGGCCCGTACAGGCCCGATCCCGCGGTGATCTCGGTGACCGCGGGATCGGCGCTTGTCGCGGCCACACTGCCGGTGCCACCGCCGTTGACGAACTCCAGGTCGGCGTGTTCGCGTACGGCGGCGACCGCCGCACCACGGCGGGCCAGCAACTCGCGGTACGACCCGCGCTGGGCCAGCCTGATCGCGCCGGCAAGCAGCGTCTGCCCCGGCGGCGCGTCGCCCAGGCCGGCGATCTGGGCCTCGTACGACATGAGCCCGACCAACCGGAAGCCGGGCCGCCCGGCGACGGCGGCGGCGAGCGCGCCGGCTGCCCGCGCGCTGTGCACGGGTGAGCGGCGGACGCCGACGTGCACCCGCCCCCGCAGCGGTCGCCAGGAGGCGTCCAGGTCCAGGCAGAGTCGTAGCTCGGCGCGCTGCCCGGGGGCCGCGACGGCGTCGACGAAGTCGAGCTGGCCGGCGCTGTCGATCATCAGGGTGATCGCGGCGGCGAGAGTCGGGTCGGCGCCCAGCTCGGCGAGGGCGGCCCGGTCGGCGCTCGGGTACGCGACGAGCACGTCGTCGCTGACGCCGGCGCGGACCAGCCAGATCGCCTCGGGCACCGTGAACGCCATCACGCCCTGCCAGCCGGGTCGACCGAGGGCTCGACTGATCAGCGCGGAGCTGCGGACCGACTTGCTGGCGAGGCGAACCGGCTTGCCAGCGGCGCGTTCGGCCAGGGCGGCCGTATTGGCGTCGAAGGCGGTGAGGTCGACCACCGCGTACGGGGGGTCGAGGTGGGCAGTCGCCCGATCCAGGCGCTCGCGAAGTTTGTCGCTTTCGATGGCCACGTGTGCACGCTAACTGTCCGACGGAGAATGCGAAATACCCTCGCGTACGTCCGGGCTGCGGGCGGCGGCTCCGGCGGCCTAGGCTCAGCGAGCAGGAGAATGTCGCCCGGGGGTGGCCCCCACCGGGTCTAGAGTGTTGCACCGGAGGTGCCCAGCGATGGGCCGGCACGTGGAGGTACGGCCATCGAAAGCCAGAACAGCGGCGAGTCGCCCGGCGTGTCGCGTTCGAGCGACAAGTCGGGCAACGGCGCCAACCCGTCCAGCGGTGGTCAGGCGGATCCGTCCGGTTACGCCGCCATCCGGTCCGTGCTGCGCATCCAGCCGTTCCGCCGGCTCTGGATCGTGCTCGGCGCCGCCTCCTTCGGTGACTGGCTCGGCCTGCTCGCCACCGCCCTCTTCGCCGCCTCGCAGGTGCAGGGCAGCACCGCCCAGGGCGCCGCGTTCGGCGGGGTCACCGCGATCCGACTGCTGCCCGCGCTGGTGCTCGGCCCGGTGGCCGGCGTCTTCGCCGACCGGTTCGACAGGCGCTGGACGATGGTCATCTGTGACCTGCTGCGCTTCGTGCTCTTCGCCTCCATTCCGCTCTACGCCCTCAGCGGCGCCGCCGGTGGCCTGGTGGTCGGCTGGGCGCTGATCGCCACCTTCCTGATCGAGTCGCTCACCCTGCTCTGGATCCCGGCCAAGGAGGCCGCGGTCCCGAACCTGATCCCACGGGCCCGCCTGGAGGCGGCCAACCAGCTCACGTTGATCACCACGTACGGCCTCACCCCGGTGGCCGCGGCCATCGGTCTCGCCGTGCTCGACCGTGGTGTCAGAGGCGCGGTGGGCGGCGATCTGCCGTCGTGGGCCGAGCCGGCCCAGCTCGCACTCTGGTTCAACGCCTTCTCCCGGCTCGCCACCGCGTTGGTGGTGGCGTTCGGGATCAAGGAGATCAGCGAGGCGCAGCGCGGCGAGGCGGAGCGTTCCGAGCAGAGCATGTTCCGGCAGTTCTCCGAGGGCTGGAAGTACATCGGCCAGACCCCGCTCGTCCGCGGCCTGGTGCTGGGCATCTTCGGCGCGTTCGCCGGCGGCGGCATCGTGGTCGGCACGGCCAAGTTCTTCGCCAACTCGCTTGGCGCCGGCGATGCCGCGTTCTCGCTGCTCTTCGGCGCGATCTTCGTCGGTCTGGCGCTCGGCATCGGGCTCGGTCCGATGGTCGTCAAGGAGATGTCCCGGCGTCGCTGGTTCGGCATGAGCATCGTGCTGGCGAGCGCCGCCGTGATGACCCTCGCCTTCGCCATCCACCTGTCCATGGCGATCGTCGGCGCGGTGCTTGTCGGTGCCGGCGCCGGCATGGCCTTCCTGGCCGGCACCACGCTGCTGGGCGGGGAGGTGGCCGACGAGGTGCGCGGCCGGGTCTTCGCGGTGGTGCAGATCGGCACCCGACTGGTGCTGATCCTGGCCATCGGGCTGAGCAGCGTGCTTGTCGGCGTCGGCGGCTCGCGCAAGCTGGAGATCGCCGACCTCGGCATCTCCGTCTCCTCCACCCGACTGCTGCTGCTCGCCGCCGGTGCCGCCGGCATCTTCGCCGGGATCAGCGCGTTCGGCCAGATGGATGACAAGAAGGGCGTCCCCGTCCTCGCCGACCTCTGGGGCTCCATCCGGGGTCGCCCGCTGATGCCCGCCGAGCCGTTCGTCTCCGCCGGGCTCTTCGTGGTCTTCGAGGGCGGCGAGGGCGCGGGGAAGTCCACCCAGCTCACCGCGCTCTCCGAGCGGCTGCGCGGCCAGGGACGCGACGTCGTGGTCACCCGCGAGCCCGGAGCCACCGGCGTCGGCCGGCGGATCCGGTCGCTGGTGCTGGACACCTCCGGCGACGACGCGCCCTCCCCCCGGGCCGAGGCGCTGCTCTACGCCGCCGACCGGGCCCACCACGTGGCCACCGTCGTCCGGCCCGCACTGGTCCGTGGCGGCGTGGTGATCAGCGACAGGTACGTCGACTCGTCCCTGGCGTACCAGGGCGCCGGCCGGACACTCCCGGTCGACGAGGTCTCCTGGCTCTCCTCCTGGGCCACCGGCGGGCTCAAGCCCGACCTGGTGGTGCTACTGGACGTCGAGCCGAAGACCGGCCTGTCCCGGGTGGCCTCGCGCAACACCGGCACCGACCGACTGGAAGCCGAGTCGATCGCCTTCCACGAGCGGGTCCGGTACGCGTTCCTCGACCTCGCCGCCGCCGATCCGAAGCGCTATCTGGTGCTCGACGCGTCCCGGCCGGTCGACGAGATCACCGCGCTGGTGAGTCGGCAGGTCGAGGAGATGCTCGGCAAGCCGGGCGGCATCGTGCACCCGCGGCCGGCGCAGGGCCCGGACACCTCGGTGCAGCCTGAGTTATCCGACGCGGAGCTGGTGACGATGGAGCACAAGACCTGATGCCGGACGTCTTCGCCGATCTGGTCGGTCAGGACGATGCGGTGGTCGAGCTGCGCCGCGCAGCCGCCGCAGCCGCCGCCGTGCTGCGGGCCGGCGCGCCCGCGTTGGTTGCCGCCGGCCCGGCCAGCGGTGACGAGTCCGTGACCGACGACGCCGCGGCCGGTGCGGTGGATCCGTCCGCCGGCATGACCCACGCGTGGATCTTCACGGGGCCGCCCGGCTCGGGCCGTTCGGTCGCCGCACGGGCGTTCGCCGCCGCGCTCCAGTGCGTGCACGGCACCGGCTGCGGTGAGTGCCCCGGCTGCCGCACCACGGTGGGCGGCACCCACGCCGACGTCCGGCTGGTGGTGCCGGAGGGGCTCTCCATCGGCGTCAACGAGATGCGCGCGCTCGTGCTCCGCGCGGCCACCACCCCCTCCGGTGGGCGCTGGCAGGTGGTGGTCATCGAGGACGCCGACCGGCTCACCGAGGCCGCCGGCAACGCGCTGCTCAAGGCGGTCGAGGAGCCCCCGCCGCGGACGGTCTTCCTGCTCTGCGCGCCATCCACCCACCCGGACGACATCTCGGTGACCATCCGGTCGCGCTGCCGGGTCGTACCCCTGCGGCAGCCGCCGGCCGCCGCGGTGGCCGAGGTGCTGGTCCGGCGGGACGGCATCGCGCCCGACGTGGCGCAGTGGGCGGCGGCGGCCGCGCAGGGCCACGTGGGTCGTGCCCGTCGGCTGGCCCGCGACCCGGAGGCCCGCAAGCGGCGCGAGGCGGTGCTCGCGGTGCCACGCCGGTTGACAGGTGTCGGCGCGGCGTTCGACGCGGCGTCCGCGCTGATCGAGGCGGCCGAGGCGGAGGCCGAGGCGTCGGTCACCGAGGCCGACACCACCGAGCGGGCAGCGTTGGAGACCGCGCTCGGCGCGGGCGGCACCGGCCGGGGCGCGGCGGGTGCCATCCGGGGTGCCGCCGGGCAGCTCAAGGAGCTGGAGAAGCGGCAGAAGTCGCGGGCCACCCGGGCCCAGCGCGACGCACTGGACCGGGCGCTTGTCGACCTGGCGGGCTTCTACCGGGACGCGCTCACCATGGCGCTGCGCGCACCCGTCGCCCCGGTGCACACCGACACGGCCACGCTTGCCGGTGCCGGCGCGCAGAAGTGGGACGCCGAGGGGTCGCTGCGCCGGTTGGAGGCCGTGCTCGCCTGCCGTGCGGCGATCGAGGCGAACGTCAAACCCCGGATCGCGGTCGAGGCGATGATGCTCGCCCTCTGGAAGGGCTGACCCGCACCTCCCGGCCGTTGTCCACAGGCATCGACAGGCCCGATTGTGGTGCGGTACGGTCCGTGTGCCGTGGTGACGGTGACAGCACACTGAGTGATGAATCACCCGGGAGGAGTCGGCCGATGCCGCGCGGGGAGATCGACGAAGCCTGGATCGAGGAGGCGGTGCGACGCTACCGCCGGATCGAGTCCCTCCAGGCCGAGTTCGACCAGGCGGTGTCGACCGTCGAGGTGACCGTCCGCTCACCGGACGGCCTGGTCGAGGTGGTGGTCACCGCCGGCGGGCGGATCACCGACGTGCGGTTCCTCGGGCCACTGCACAGCCGCAGCCCGCGCGACGTGGCCGGTTCCGTGCAGGCTGCGGTCACCGCCGCCGCCGACGCAGCCGAGTGGGCCCGGGAAAAGCTGCACAACGAGACGTTCGCCGCCTACCGACCGCTCGCGGGAGCCTGAGATGGACACACTGCGCGCGCTCTCCGCCCGGCTGGACGAGGCGAGTGCCACGCTCACAGTCGTTTCGCACACCGTCACCGCCAGCGATCCCGCCCAGGCCGCGTTCGGCGCCGACGCGCCGGGCCGCCCGGGGGAGATCGGGCGGGCGCTGCACCGGCAGTGGACCACCGCCACCGACGACCGGGCCCGGGAGGCCCGGGCCGCCGCCGGTCGACTCGCCGCCGCCGCGACGGCGGTGCGGGAGGCCGCCGACCGCTACGCCGAGGTCGACCGGGCGGCCCGCCGCCGGCTCACCGGAGAACCGTGATGGACGCACTGGACCGCCTCGCCGAGCCCGGCCTCGACCTGCTCCGCCGGGTGGACACGCTCATCGCGGCCGGCGTCCCCGAGGGGCACCGGGTCTGGCCCCTGCTGCGCCGCATGCAGGTGCTGCCGGGCGACGCGGTCCGCAGCTTCCTCGACCTGCACCCGGTGCCGCTCGCCAGCGCCGGGCACGCGGTGCGCCGGCTCGTCCGGGGGTACGACGACGTCTCCGCCGCGCTCACCGACCAGGTGCTCTGGTCCGGTCCGGCAGCCACGGCGTACGGGCAACAGCGGGCCGCGCTGCTGCGCCACCTCGACGAAGGGCCGGACAGCCTCGTCGGGCGACTCGAGTCCACCGCCGGTTACGCCGACGCCCTCGCCGACTGGGTGGAGGGCAGCCGTCTCGCGCTGGCCCGCACGCTGGCCGACGTGCTCCGCTCGGCCGAGGCGGTCGCCGTGGTCGCCGCCACCGGCCCCGGCGCGTCGACACGTCCCGGGCCAATCGGGCCCGGCGTGGCGGACGCTGCCGAGATCGGCGCACGGGTGCTTGCGGTGCTCTGTGTGGCGTACGACGGCGCGGAGACGCTGCTGCGTCAGTGGTCGCCGAGCCTGGCCGAGACCGCGTGGCGTCCGCCAATGGACGGGCGACCCCACTTCGACCAGCCCACCCGGGTCGGTTGGTGACCGGATCACCGCCTTCCGAGGGTGGTGCGCCTCTCCGGACAGGCCACGGCGTCGCTCACGGGCGCCCGACCTGAGTCGGCGCCCACGGCGACGCCGTGGTCTTCCCCCTGCACCCCCCGCAGGTCTGCCTCCACTCAACGCCGTCGAGGCACCTCTTGTCTCCTGCCCGGCCCCGGATTCAACCGTCCGGGCGAGGAGCAACGGCACGACGGGCCGCACGGCAATAGGTCGAGTCGACGGTCATGAATGGCGGCCGAGGCGTGGCCGGCTGGTGCGCCCTGCGCCGCGACCCGTCGTAGGGTGGGGGGATGGGCATGCTCTGCGCGGTCAGCTTCAACCGGTACGGGCGGCTCTACTACCTCGACCCGGGTGAGTTGCGTCCCCAGGTGGGCGACCGGGTGCTGGTGCCCACCGACGACGGGCCCGAGGTGGCGGAGTGCGTGTGGGCCGCGCAGTGGGTGACCGAGGACACTGACGGCTTCCCCCGCCTGGTCGGGCTTGCCGGCGACGACGACCTACGCCGGGACGAGGCGTTGCGTCGGCGCAAGGCCGAGGCGAAGGTGGCCGCCAAGCGACTGATCCGCTCGCACGGCCTGCCGATGAAGGTGGTGGCGGTCGACCACGTGCTCGGCTCCGCCGAGAACGGCGGCGAGCGCAGCACCGTCTACTTCACCGCCCCGCACCGGGTGGACTTCCGTTCCCTGGTCCGTGACCTGGGCGCGACCCTGCACTGTCGGGTGGAGCTGCGCCAACTCTCCGCACGCGACTCGGCGCGGGTGCAGGGCGGCATCGGCTCCTGCGGTCGGGACCTGTGCTGCGCCACGTTCCTCACCGACTTCGAGCCGGTGACCATCCGGATGGCCAAGGACCAGGACCTGCCCCTCAATCCGCTACGCATCTCCGGCGCGTGCGGCCGACTGATGTGCTGCCTCAAGTACGAGCACCCGCTCTACCAGCGCTTCCAGGAAACCGCCCCGGCGGTCGGCAGCCGGGTCTCCACCCCGGAGGGTGACGGCCGGGTCGTCGGCCACAGCGTCCCCCGCGACGCGGTGACCGTACGCCTGGACGCGGACGGCTCACGCTCCATGTGCTCCCGCGCCGACGTCTGCGGCTCCCGCCAAGCCCACAACCAGCACTACACCCCCTAAAACCCCCGGCCCCCCCCCCCCCCCCCCCCCCCCCCCCGGCGGGGCACGC